>JBDTOH010000072.1:0-15434 GCA_039933355.1 Gemmatimonadota bacterium
CGGGCTTGACCTGACGCGCGTCACATGACGTGCCGGGCTTGGCGAAAGGCGCCTTAGAATCCCAGCTGCACCGTCGCCACCACGCTCCGCCGCGGCTCCGGGCGGAAGAAGGACGTGTTAGGTGCCTCGGCGTAGAGCCGGTCGGTCAGATTCTGCACGGCGAGCATTACTCCGGTCGTGACGCCGGCCACCGCCGGCAACCTGAGTCCCGCCCGGGCGTTCTGCACAGTGAAGGCCGGCAGAACGCTGCCGACCGGGCTGGCCGTCAGCAGGATGTCCTTTCGCTCCCCTTGATGCCTAACCTCATAGGCGGCGAAGAACCGGCCGCTCCGCTCGCGCCATGCAAGCTCCCCGCCCACCTTGCTCGAGTAGCTGTCGCCGATGGGCGCGTTGCCGTCCGGGTTCTTCGACCGGAGCCGGGTGTAGTGCCCGATCACCGAGAACCCGCCGCCGAGGCCGGCCTCCGCCAGCGCCTCGACGCCCCGGTCGCGAAGCCGGTCGATGTTCTGATTCTGGAACGCCGGGAAGCCGCTCACGGTCGTTCCCAGCGCGACGATCCGCACCCCGTTCGAGATCGTGTTCTGAAACACGAACACCTCGGCGTAGAACAGGTTCTTCCGGAGCTTGAAGCCGAGGTCGTAGTTGAGACTTGTCTCCGGCTTGAGCGCCGGGTTGGCCATCTGGAATCCATTGCCCTCCGGAGTGACACCTTCGAAATACCGCTCCACCAGGTTCGGCGCGCGGAACGCTCGACCCACCGTTGCGACGAGGCTGAGCTCCGGGATCATGAGCCACTGCCCGCTCACGCTGCCGACCACGGTCCCGTTCCCCGCCGAGACGCCGGACCGCTCGGCCGGAAGCCCGGGGGTCTCGCGGGTGCTCGCGTGGATCCGCTGGGCGCGAACGCCGGCGCCGAGGGTGAACCGGTCGGTGAGACGAAAGTCCCCCTGCGCGAAGACCCCGCCGTTCCAGAAGCTCGCGTTAGGCACCGTGGGCGTCGTGCTGACGTCGGTGCTCGGCGGGCCGAGTCCGACGATGCTGGTGACGCTCGAGTCGGTGTTGGCCGAGCGGTCGATCGCCCAGTCCGCGCCGTAGGTGATCGTGTGGCGGCCGGCCACGATCTTGGCCGCCTCGAGCCGGAATCCGTACGTCTTTATGTCGGTGAAGTTCTGGCTGTTGATGTCGATGCTCGCCCCCGGCGGAAGCCCGCCCGTAATCCCGATCTGCTGGGCGAAGATCCGGTTGTTCCGGGTCGTGTACCCGCTCACCGAGATCCAGTCAGCGAGCGCCGAGCGGAGCGCCGTCGCCCGATAGCCGAGGGTGGCCCGGGTGACGCCCTGATCGGGATAGAGGAGCCGGACCAGCACGCCGCTCGTGTCGTGAAGCGCACCCGGGTCTACGTAGCCGAAGCCCGCCTCCCTCGCACTGTAGCGTGACACTCGGACGGAGAGCGTCTGGTGATCGGTAGGATCCCATCGGAGGTTGGCCGAGTAGTTCCGGTCCCGGATCCCGGTGTCGTTGACGCGAGTATTGTGATCGAGCCGGATCTGCCCGAAGCTGCCCGCGGGTGCGTCGTAGGGGTCGGCGTCGCGGAGGCCGGCGGCCGCGCTGAATCCGAACCGCCCGGCCCGGCCGAAGATCCGCCCGTGAACGAGGTTCTGGTCCGCAGCCCCTCCGTATCGATACAGGATGGATCCGCCGATGCCTTCTCGCGCTCCCGGGCCCGGAGGCTGGAGCGTGACTTGATTGACCACGCCGCCGATCGCGTCGGTGCCGTAGAGGACCGAGGCAGGGCCCCGCACGACTTCGATCCGGCTTACGTCATTGATATCGGTAATGGCGGGAAGCTCCCCGAAGTCCTGCTGCCGGCGGGCATTGTTGAGCCGGATTCCGTCTTCGGCGAGGAGGATGCGCTGGCCCCGCTGGCCCCGAATCACCAGCCGCCCCTGGTTGGGGCCGACTCCGGTGACGTCGACGCCCGGAAGGTTCCGGAACAGGTCGGCGACGCCGTTAGGCGCGACCTCGCGGACGGCGCTCGAGTCGATGACCAAAATAGGTGTCGCGGTCCGGAAGACGAGCTTCTCGGAGCGGGTCGCCGTCACTTCGATCGGGCCGAGCTTTGCGACCTTGGCAGTCGAGTCGGGGCGGGTCTTCCGCGTGGTATCGGTTTGCGCCTGGAGCGCTGCGGTGACAAGCAGTGCCAGGGTAGCGAAAACAGGTGCACGCATGATCGGCTCGGATATGGATGGAAGCGAGCCGAATTCTGTCCGCCGCGGTACCCGCCCGGCACCGGAGGGTTACGGAGTCGATTGCCTCGTAGTACTACGGTAGCAGAGACCCCACTGGGTCGCGAAGCCTGCCTGGTGCGCTCGCGCAGAAGCGGGACCGCGTCGCGGGAACCCGATTCCGGACGTCGGAGCCTTCGGATTGGGTGCGCCCTCCGCGCCCGCGACACCCGATCGAGCGGACCGGTGCCTGGCGAGGCACCGGCCTAACGCCCGCGCGGCGCGATAGGGGCCGGCGGTGGCTCGCCCCTTCGATCGTTCCCACGGAAAACACACTGAGGCCGAGCGGAGTGCTTTCCGCCCAGCCAAGCCTGGTCAGAGCCGAATCTGCCGGCCCCACCATCGTCAAGCACCCATCAAGGCCAGGTGTAACCCACATCGTCCGAGGAGGTCGCCGGGTTAATGTCGAACGGCAGGGCACGCCTACCTTGCCGCGCTGCCGTCCTGCCGTCTTGCCGTGGTGCTCAGCGCGGCAGCAGCCGAGCCTCGATCGCAAACCGGGTAAGCCCCGCCACGCTCGGGATTCCCAGCTTTCGAATCAGCGTCTCCCGGTACGACTCGACGGTCCGAACGGATAATCCCAGGTCGGCGGCGATCTCCTTGTTGCCTTTGCCGGTCGCAATCCCGACCAGCACTTCCCGCTCGCGCCGGGTTAGGAGCTCGAGCCGGTCCCCCGCCGCGCTCGGGAGCACCGGAGCGGCGGCGCCCGCGCCGCCTTCGAGCGCTTCGGCGAAATAGGTTCGTCCCTCGTGAATCGTCGTGATCGCCCGCCGCAGCTCTTCGGGCAAGGTGTCCTTTCTCAAGTACCCATGAGCTCCCGCCTTCACGCTCTCGAGCACGTACTCGGCGTGGTCGTGGACGCTCAGCATGAGAACTCTGACTTCCGGAAGCTCGCTTCGGAACCGGGCCGCGATCCGGATGCCGTTCTCGCCCGGGAGGGAGATGTCCATCACCACGACCTCAGGCGAGAGCGCCCGGGCCTGGGTGAGCCCGTCGGCGCCGTTCCCCGCCTCGCCCACCACGTCGAAGCCGGGGACCGAGAGCGCCTGCCGGATGCCTTCGCGCACCAGGGCATGGTCGTCCACGATCAGGACGCGGATCGGCTCGCTCATCGGGCCGGCGCCCCGGCTGCCGGAAGCTCGACCGTTAGGCGGAAGCCGCCCCCGGGCGCCGCCTCGAACCGGACCGTTCCCTCCTCCGCGCCGACCCGCTCGCGCATCCCGAACAGTCCGGACCGGCCCGGCCCGCCGGCGAGCCGTGCGAGATCGCCGTCCGGAGCGCCCTGCCCGTCGTCTTCGACCGTCACCCGCACGCCGCCGGATCGCGGCTCGAGGACGACCCGAGCCCGGTGCGCCTGCGCATGCCGCGCGACGTTGGACAGTCCCTCCTGCACCGCGCGGAACGCCGCGAGCTCGCCACCGGGCGCAATCGCGGGGAGCGCATCGGGCGCGACGAACTCGACCTCGAGCCCGCTCCACTGGCGGAAGTCCGCGGCCAGCGCCCGGATCGCCGGGATCAATCCGAGGTCGTCGAGGACGGCGGGCCGGAGACCTTCGGTCACGCTCCGGATGCTCCGGGTCCCGACGTCGACCAGCCCGACCAGCCGGTCGAACCGTCCACCTAACGACTCCGGCGCCGACTCGCGGAGCGAGCCGAGCTGGAGCTTGAGCGCCGAAAAGACCTGCGCGGTCTCGTCGTGGAGCTCGCGGCCGAGCCGGCGGCGGAGATCGTCCTGCTGGCGGATCATCCGGATCGAGAGCCGCTCGAGGTCGGCATTCCGCGCCGCGAGCCCGGCGTACAGCTCGGCGTTCTCGAGCGCGGCCCCGATCTGAGCACCGACCGCGACCAGGATGCTGTCGTCGAGCGCCGTGAAGGGTGCCGCGACATCGCCGATGATCAGAAGCGCGCCGCCCGGTGCTCCCGCGCCGGCGAGAGGCAGGACCGCGGTGAGCGCCGGCAACTCGTCCGCCTCACCGCGGGGCACGATGCCGTCGAGCCGCGAATGCCCGGTCTCGATCGTGTGCTCGACCAGCGCGCGGATCGCGGCGGGCATGGTGGCCCAGGACCAGCCGGCACAGGCACCGGCTCCGCGGAGCACGGTCGGCCCCGACGACGCCGGCTCGATCACCGCCGCACCCCGCACCCCGCGGAGCGCGAGTGGGCGCGCGAGCAATACGTCGAGCGCATCGGCGCGATCGCGGGGCCGCAGGTCGCCCGATAACGCCGTCATCGTCTGCAGTCCCTGGCGAAGCTCTTCGATTACGAGCAGGAGTACGCCCGCGCCCATCGCGAGCAGGAATAGGCTGTCGAGGAAATAGCCCCACGGGTTCCAGGCGCCGCGCGCACGGAGGATTGGATAGTCGAGATGGTGGAACCCCCAGAGAATCAGCGTGCCGGCGAGAAAGCCGGCGGCCGCCGACCCGCTCCGCTGGCGATAGCGCCAGAACACCACGCCGGTCCAAAGCGTGGTCGCGCTCAGGAAGGCGACGGCCGGACCGGCGGCGAGCAGAAACTGGTCCAGAGCAAAAATCGCGATCCACGACCAGACCAGCGGGAACAAGAGCAGAAGAGCGTACCACCTCCGCCACGTCAGCTGCCGGGAAAAGACCAGCGCGGCCCAGAGCATCGTGAGCGCCGTCCACCCCGTGATGACCTGATGCCAGTACAGCCACGCGCGCGCTCCGGTACCAAGAAACGAGACGATCGCCGCCAACCTGAGGGCATAGAGCCCCCACGCCACCGCCCACCAGAAAAAATGCGGCTTCCGGTACCGGACGTGTAGAAACAGAAAAAGCCCGGAGAGTCCGAGCGTGACAGTGGCCTGGAACAGAGCCGCCGCAATCTCATCGGTACCGGTAGCGGGCATTGTGCTGGGAAGGAACTCCGGGGTGCCGCTGGGAGCAAGGGCTCAAGTCCCTAACCCCTAGCTCCCAAACTGCCGCGTGTACTTCACCACAAACGATCTCGTCTGCGGCCGGATCCACCGAAACACGCCTTCAGCTTCCTGCCCCCCGTTCAGCACGACGTAGAGGCCGGTGCCGGCGGTGTTGAGCCAGCCGAACCGGACATTCGCCGACCAGGTCCGGGCTTGGTTGCTGTATTGGGTCAACGACTGCACGAAAATCCGCGGCGTGAAGAAATATCCGAGGCGCCAGCCCAGGAGCACTCGCGTAAAGTCGCCTTGCTTGAGGTGAACGTCCTGATAGTCGACGACGAGGGAGGTGGTGACCGAGGCCCCCTTTCGCGCCGTCATCGTCAGCGTCGTCCCGAACAGCGATCCGTTGTAGAACGGACCGTAGTCGCCGCGGACCACGAGCGACAACGGCGCGCTCGGATTGGTCGCGAGGTCGAGTCCCATCTGAACGTAGTTGTAGCTCCCGACCGGGAGCGTGTCGCCCTTCGCGATGACAAACGGCTGGGTCAGCCGCTCGTGATAGATGTTGAGCTCGGGCCCGAACCGGCCGCCGTTCGTGAACTCCATCTCGGGATCGATGTGATAGAACGCGCTCGAATAAGTGCCGCGGGGGTCGAAGTAACCTCGATACGTCAAGTGCGGGAGGTAGTAACGGAGCCACTTCTTGGACGGGTCGCGGATGTAACGCACGACCTGACCCTCGTAAAACCGATAGCCGCCGAACCGGTTGAGGAACCCGACTTCAGGATTGAAGTCGCGGCCCACGCTTACGACCCTGGCGGAGCTATTCCACGTTCGGTTCGATTGTGCCAGCCGCACGCTATAGCCCAGATCGTCCCCCGTTAGGCGGGGCGTCTCCGTCTTCGCGCCCCACCAATCCAAGGTCCAATCGTCTCCGAACCCGACCCGGCCGTCGACTCCGTAGGTCCGGTTGTGATCAGCGCCGTCGTCGGTCGCGATGCGCTGCACCACGATCGCCCCGAACCGGGACCGCCCCTTGAGCTCTTTGCTCACCCGTCCGACCGAATACGAGGTTGGCCGCTGGCCCCCGGACCGATCGGTGACGATCTCGAGGAGCCCCACCGATGCGCCCGCCACTCGGCCCGTGAGGCGGCCACCCCCCAGAATCGGAACCGGCTGGCCGAGCGTATCGATCCCGATTCGCCTGGTGAAGAATAGATCGACGGCCTGTGGTGTCCCCGCGGAGAACACCCCGGCATTCTCGAGGAAGAACGGCCGCTTCTCGGGAAAGAAGAGCGGAAAGCGGGTGAGATTGGTCCGGACCTCATCGACTTCAACCTGCGCGAAGTCGGTGTTGTACGTGAGATCGAGGGTCAGGCTCGGGCTCACGCCGATCTTGGCGTCGGCGCCGACCTCACGAGGATATTCGACGCCGTGCCCAAGGACGAAGTCGCGCTTGATCGAGCCTAACACGTACGGCGTCAGCGTCGCCGTCCGCCGGGTCGGTACCTCGAGCCCTTCGAGGGTTCCCGCCTGCGACAGCCGGTACAGGTTGTACTGGGACGGAATCGGCGCCCAGAATGCCTCTTCGTTCCGGCGCCGGATGCTCCGCGCCGCGTTCAACCCCCAGGACTGAACCTTCGCGCCGCCGTACCTGAGCGTCGAGAACGGAATCCGGAACTCGGCGTACCATCCGAGGCTGTCGATTGACGTCGCGACTCTCCAGGTACCGTCCCAGTTCAGATTGAAGCCGCCGAGCGCGCCCGCTTGCGCCCGGGTCTGGCTGCCCTGGACACCACCACCTTCGCCCTCCTTCACGACTTGGCCGTCGTACTCGACACCCGACGGAGTGGTGGCGAAGACGAAGCCATTCTGCCGGTCGAGATAGGTGTCGAGAATGATTGCGAAGTAATCGCTGTTGGCGAGGTCGGCGTCACGAGTCTTCTCACCTGGCACAATTGCCGTCGCATCGCGGTCGTAGAGCCAGGCGCCGATGTAGAGCGCGTCGCCGTCGGTCAGAAAGCGAACCTCGGTTCGCTCGCTGATCGCGTCGCCGGTGTGCGGCTCTCGCTGAATGAATCCGGTGAGCGGCTTCGCCTGGCTCCACACCGCTTCGTCCAGCTTGCCGTCGATGACCGGCGCCATGGTGATCTTGGTCCCGGCCACAGTCGGCCGCTTTCCACCGACGCCGGCATTCTGGGCCGTTCCAGGACGCGGGCGAAGCGCGAGCAGGACTGCGAGCGAGACCAAGGTCAGCGACCATCGAACGCACGTGTTGGATTTCATGACCGTCGTTACGAGGGGGAAACGCCGGGGCGAATAATGCCGCCGGCTTCGAGCTAGCGGAAGAGCGCTGGAATGTCATTGACCAACGAATAGGCTCCGAGCCCGGCCATGGCGATGACCACACCCGCCCCCACGAGGGCGAGCCCCCGGGTCGGGATCGCAACCAGATGGCCGCGCCGGAACGCCACCCAGATCATCGTCCCCAGGCCGAGCGGAAGGATGAACCCGTTGAGGGCACCCACGAGCACCAGAATTGTCACCGGGCGTCCGACGAGAAGGAACACGACCGTCGAAACCACGATGAAGCCGACGATCCACTCGCGGGTCCGGGTCTCCCAGCCGGCTCGCAGCGTTCGCACGAACGAAACCGAGGTATAAGCCGAGCCAACGACAGAGGTCACCGAGGCCGCCCACATGACGACGCCGAACATCCGGTAGCCGAGGTCGCCCGCTGCCTGCCGGAACGCCGTCGCGGCCGGATTGGACGGATCCAGCGAGATACCCGCCGAGACGATGCCTAACGTCCCGAGAAAGAGCACGACCCGCATCAGGCTCGCGATGCCGAGGCCGAGGAGCGCGGACCTGGTGGCCTCGCCGGCGCCGGCCACGCCCGAGAGGCCGGCGTCGAGAAGCCGGTGCGCGCCGGCGAACGCGATGTAGCCGCCGACGGTGCCGCCGACAATCGTGATGATCGGGAGCACACCCAGCTTGGTGGGAACGAAGGTACGGACGATCGCTTCGCCGACCGGCGGATGGGTCGCGAACGCGACGTAGGCGGCGAGCACCACCATCAGAATCCCGAGCAGCTGGGCGAACCGGTCCATTGCGCGGCCCGCCTCTTTTGAGAGGAAGAGACCGATCGCGATCACGGCGCTCACAACCGCGCCCACTTTGACGGGCAGGCCGAACATCGCGCTCAGCCCGAGCCCGCAGCCCGCGATGTTTCCGATGTTGAAAGCGAACCCTCCAATGGCTACGAGAGCGCTCAGCGCGTACCCCAGCCCGGGCACCACCTCGTTCGCGAGCACCTGCGCCGGTCGGCCTTCGCGTATGATCGTGCGCCAGATGTTGAGCTGGGCGGCGAGGTCGAAGATGATGGAGACCAGGATCGCAAACCCGAAGCTCGCGCCGAACTGATTGGTAAAGAGCGCCGTCTGGGTGAGAAAGCCGGGGCCAATGGCCGAGGTGGCCATGAGAAAGGCGGCTCCGACTAGAACCGACCAGTTCCGTGTGCGCCGCGCCGCGCCTGTGCCGCCGGCTGGAGAAGGCATGGAATCAGGGCAAAGAGAGGAGAGACGTGACGGCTTCGAGCGCTCAATAGTACGGAAAAGTCTTGCTGATTCACAGATCACTTCTTAGTTTGGGTCATGCGTGATGATTCGATGGTGAGCCCGGTGGAGGCCAGCTTGAAGTCGAAGCGGGGCGCGAAGCGACTCTGTCGCGGCGGGCTTCGAGCGTCTTAGCACCACACAAGACACCACTTCTCGAGCCCCGCTGCACAACATGTGCGCGGGGCTCAATTCGTTTTTTGGCGCGAGCGTTTTCATGATCGTGTGTAAATTCGGCGGCACGTCCGTGGGCAACACCGATGCTATTCGGCGGCTGAGTAGAATCGTCGAGACCCGCACGCCCTCGCGGCCGGTCGTCGTCGTCTCGGCGCTCGCGGGCGTGACCAATGAGCTTCTGGCCCTGGCCGACGCACCCTCTCGGGACACGATCGAAGGCATCGTTGAGCGCCATCGCCGGACTGCGGCAGAGCTCGGGATCCCCGCCGCGCAAACACCGGACTTCGAACTCGGCGGTAACGAGCTGCACGATGTCCTTCAGCGGGACCATCCGGGCGGCTCCGGCGCGCGGCGGGATGCGGTCGCCTCCTTCGGAGAGCTATGGAGCTCGCGCCTGGTGGCGGCTGCGCTGGCGGCGGATGGCCTGCCGACCGAGTGGGTGGACATTCGCCCGCTGATGGTGACCAACGATCGCTTCACTCGGGCGGCGCCGGACATCTCCGCGCTCCGCAAGAACGCCCGCGCCGCCTTCCTTCCGCTCCTCGAGCGTGGCCGCATACCCATCACTCAGGGATTCATCGGCGCCACCACCACAGGCGTGCCGACGACGCTCGGCCGGGGCGGTTCCGATTACACGGCCTCGCTGTTAGGTGCCGCCCTCTCAGCCGACCGGGTCGAGATCTGGACCGACGTCGACGGGATCATGACGGCGGACCCGCGGCTCGTGCCGACCGCTCGGTCGCTCTTGTTCGCGAGCGACGTCGAAGCCGCCGAGCTTTCGGCCTTCGGCGCCAAGGTGCTCCATCCGGCGACGCAGCTGCCCCTGGTCGAGGCCGGGATCCCTTGCGTCGTCCTCAACTCGTTCGCCGCCGAGCGCCCGGGCACGACGATTCTTCCGGGCTGGCGGCCGGAGCTCGACTCGGGCGACGCGGTCCGGTCGATCGCGTGGAAGAAGGGCATCACGGTGGTGAACGTGCGAGCTCCTCGCATGCTCGGAGCCGTCGGGTTCCTCCGCGCGCTGTTCGAGATTTGTGCCCGCCACGGCGTGTCGGTCGACGTCCTGGCGACCAGCGAGGTGAATCTGTCCCTCACGCTCGACGACGCCACCAATCTCGAGCCGCTGCGCCACGACTTGGCCGAGCTCGGCGATGTCACGGTTCGGACCGGGCGGGCTCTGGTCGCGGTGGTCGGCACCGACCTCGGTGCAACCAAAGGCGTCGCGGCCCGGGCGTTCACCGCGATCCGTGGAATCAACGTCGAGGTCATCTCCCAGGGAGCGTCGGAGACCAACGTCGCGCTGGTGATTCGCGAGGAAGACGGCCCCGAGGCGGTCCGGCTTCTCCATCGCGCGTTCTTCGACGACGTGGCCGACTGATGCGCGTCGCGATCGTCGGGCTGGGCCGGATGGGACACGCGGTCGAAGCGGAAGCACACCGCCAGGGCCACGAAGTCGTCGCATCGCTGAGCGGCCGCGCCGCCGACCAGTTGGTCGCCGAGCAGTTCTCTCACGCGGACGTCGCGATCGAGTTCACCCGGCCCGACACCGCGGCCGCCAATGTCGAGCGGCTGATCACGTTAGGCGTGCCCGTCGTGTCGGGGACCACCGGCTGGGACGCTCAGCTCCCGCGGCTCCGCGAGCTGGTCACGAGGCGGAGCGGGGCACTGCTCCACGCCCCCAACTTCTCGGTCGGCATGGCGCTCATGACGAAAGCCGCCGCCCTCCTCTCCCAGCACCTCACCAACCTGACAGAATTCGACGCCGCGATCCACGAGACCCACCACCGAAAAAAGGTGGACATCCCGTCGGGGACCGCGCTCGCGCTGCAACGCACGCTCCGCGCGGCCAATCCGACCCGCGAGTTTCCGATCAGCTCCTCGCGCGTGGGGTGGGTCGCGGGCACCCACACCCTCTCGCTCGATGCGCCGTTCGAGACCATCGAATTGACCCATGCGGTTCGGGATCGCGCGGTCTTCGCCGCGGGCTCCCTGCACGCCGCCGCGTGGCTGGCAGGCCGGTCCGGTTTTTTCACCTTCCACGACATGCTCTTTGGAGGCCCTTCGTGACTCGATTCCGTGGTTGCGGTACCGCGCTCGTCACACCGTTCCAACAGGACGGCAGCCTCGATCTCGCCGCGCTCCGCGTCCTGGTCGAATGGCAGATTCAGGAAGGGATCAACTTCCTCGTGCCGTGCGGGTCGACCGGCGAGGCGCAAACGCTCTCGATCGAAGAGCGATACCAGGTGGTGGCGACGGTCGTCGAGACGGCGGCGGGACGGGTGCCGGTCGTGGCCGGCGCGACCAGCAACGACACGGCGCGTGCCGTCGCGGAAACCAAGGGGATGTGCGGGCTTGGCGTCGACGGCATCTTGAGCGCCACGCCGTACTACAACAAGCCGACTCAAACCGGTCTCGAGCGTCACTTCACCGCCATTGCGGACGCGTCCACCCGGCCGATCATCCTGTACAACGTGCCCGGCCGCACGGCGGTGAACATGGCGGCCGGCACGGTTCTCCAGCTCGCGCGTCATCCCCAGATCGCCGGGATCAAGGAGGCGAGCGGCGATCTCGTGCAGATGATGCGGATTCTCGATCGCCGCCCAGCCGGATTCGTCGTCTTGAGCGGAGACGATACGTTTGCCCTTCCCCTCGCAGCCTGCGGTGGAGACGGGCTCATCTCGGTGATCTCGAACGAGGTGCCTCGGTTGGTGAGCCGCCTGGTCCGCCTCTGCCTCGAGGGTGACTTTGCCGCCGCGCGGCCCTTGCACTATCGGCTCCTGCCGCTGATCGACGCCAATTTTGTCGAGACCAATCCGGCTCCGGCCAAGTGCGCTCTCGCGATGATGGGCCTGATCGAGAATGTGCTCCGGCTCCCCCTCGTACCGGTCTCGGAAAGCACGCGGGCCATGCTCAATTCCGCGCTCGACGTGGTGGGCGTCACCGCGAGAGCCGCGTGAGCGAGGCCGTCGCAGAGCTTCGCCGTGAGATCGAGCGGTTCGCGGCCGGTGTGCCGCCTAACGAAGAGGCCGCCGCCCGGGCCGCCTTTGGCCGTCTCAAAGACTCCCTCCACGCGGGCGAGGTCCGCGCAGCGGAGCGTGCTCCGGACGGCACCTGGCAGGTCAATGCCTGGGTCAAAGCCGGCATCCTCCTCGGCTTCAGGCTCGGGCGGAGCGTCGTCGTGCCCGCGGGCCGGCCGTTTTCCTTCGTAGACAAGGACACGTATCCCGTCCGCGAGTTTTCCGACGCGGACGGCGTCCGGATCGTTCCGGGAGGCTCGACGATTCGCGAGGGGGCCTATGTCGCTCGCGGCGTGATCTGCATGCCGCCGATGTACGTCAACGTGGGCGCGTATGTCGATTCGGATACGATGATCGATTCGCATGCGCTCGTCGGCTCGTGCGCCCAGATCGGCAAGCGGGTCCACCTTTCCGCCGGCGCCCAGATCGGCGGGGTGCTGGAGCCGGCCGGTGCCTTGCCGGTCATCGTGGAGGACGGAGCGCTCATCGGCGGAAACTGCGGCGTCTACGAGGGAACCATCATTCGCGCCGGAGCCGTTCTCGCGCCCGGGACGATCTTGTCCGGCGGGACCGCCGTGGTCGATCTCGTGCACGACAAGGTCTATCGGCGCGAGGGCAATCAGCCGCTCGAGATTCCCGAGGGCGCGGTCGTTGTTCCCGGAAGCCGCCCGATCAAGTCCGGCCCCGGCGCTACCCGCGGCGTCAGTCTGTACACGCCCGTCATCGTCAAGTACCGCGACGACCGAACCGATGCGTCTACCCAACTCGAAGATCTGCTCCGCTGAGCGCGGGGCGCCCGGGTTCAACGGTCTTTCAACGAGGTTCCGCTCGGGATTTTTCTGCCCGTCGGCCGAGAATCAAGAGCGTATGCCACGTCCGTCGGTCCTCCGGTCCCGGGGCCAACCCCCATGAAACCCTCATAGGTAGAGGAGCCGCCCTCGTTCCGTCGACCCCGACCGAGCGCGCGGATCTGTTGGAAGCGACCGACTGGCCTAGAACCACCAGCGGGCCGGACCTCGTCGCCTTCGCTCAGAGGCTGACGCGCTACCGCCTGAACGAAGGCGACGTCCTCTTCGAGGAAGGGACCACGATACGTTCCTGGCCATCGTCGTCCGGACTGCTTGCGATTCGGAAGCACAACCTCTCCGGACGCGACCGCCTCGGGCCGTTGATCGGCACGGAAAGATGGTGGGCGAGATGTCGGTTCTCGACGGCGGTACCCGGTCGGCGACGGCGCGCGCGGCCAAGCCCACCGAGATCCTGGTGCCGACCGCAGCCGACTTTGAGGCCATCTGCGGCGAGCATCCTCGGGTCGGCATCGACGTGGTGCGCGCGATCGCCACCGCCATTTCCCAGCTGCTCCGGCAAACGCCCGGCGCGTTAGTCGATCACATGCAAGGGTAAAAACGGCCCGATCAGCCGAGTTGTGCCACGTTTCGTCCAGCCGTCTGTCGGCCGGCTGCCTCTTCCAAGCCAAAATGGCAGCAATCCGCGGTATGGTGGTTGCCTTCAAGGTCGCTCTAGTCTCCCCCGGCTCTCAGCGACGGGGAATCTCTCAAACCCCAATAAGGGCAATCCCGCAATGGCCTCCAAAATCATTGGCATCGACCTCGGGACCACAAACTCGGTGGTAGCCGTGATGGAAGGTGGCGATCCTGTCGTCATCCCCAACGCCGAGGGCGGCCGGACCACCCCATCGGTCGTGGCATTCACCAAAGACGGCGAACGTCTTGTCGGTCAGGTCGCTAAGCGTCAGGCAGTCACCAATCCAAGACAAACAATCTTCTCGATCAAGCGGTTCATGGGCCGGCGGGTCGACGAAGTGAAAGAGGAATCGAGCCGGGTTCCCTACAAGCTCGCGTCGGGCGCCGGAAACATGGCCGCCGTCGAAATCGCCGGGAAGACGTACACCCCGCCCGAGATCTCGGCGATGATCCTCCAGAAAATGAAGCAGACCGCCGAGGACTATCTCGGCTACACGGTCGACAAGGCAGTCATCACCGTTCCGGCGTATTTCAACGACGCCCAGCGCCAAGCCACGAAGGACGCCGGGAAGATCGCGGGCCTCGAAGTCCTCCGCATCATCAACGAACCGACCGCGGCTGCGTTGGCGTACGGAACCGACAAGAAGAAGGACGAGAAGGTCGCGGTCTTCGACTTGGGCGGCGGCACCTACGATATCTCGGTTCTCGAGCTCGCCGAGGGTGTCTTCGAGGTCAAGAGCACTAACGGCGACACCCACTTGGGGGGCGACGACTTCGACCAGCGGCTGATCGATTGGCTCGTCGCTGAGTTCAAGAAGGACCAGGGTATCGATCTCTCCAAGGATCCGATGGCGCTCCAGCGGCTCAAAGAGGCCGGCGAGAAGGCCAAGTGTGAGCTGTCGAGCACCCAGCAGACCGACATCAACTTGCCGTTCATCACGGCGGATGCGTCCGGGCCCAAGCACCTCAACATGAGCCTGACGCGGGCCAAGTTCGAGCAGCTGGTGGAAGACCTGATCCAGCGGACGATCCCGCCGATGAAGCAGGCGCTCAAGGACGCGGGTCTCGAGCCCAAGGACATCGACGAGGTGCTGCTGGTCGGTGGGTCCACCCGAATCCCGAAGATTCAGACAATCGTCAAGGAGTACTTCGGCAAGGAGCCAAACCGCTCCGTCAATCCCGACGAAGTAGTGGCGATCGGTGCCGCAATTCAGGGCGGTGTCCTCGGCGGCGAGGTGAAGGACGTCCTGCTGCTCGACGTGACCCCGCTCTCGCTGGGTATCGAGACGCTCGGTGGCGTGACGACCGTACTGATCCCGAGAAACACGACGATCCCGACCAAGAAGTCGGAGGTCTTTTCGACCGCCGAGGACAGTCAGACCACGGTCGAGATTCACGTGCTCCAGGGCGAGCGACAGATGGCGACGGACAATCGAACCATCGGCAAGTTCCAGCTCACCGGGATTCCGCCGGCACCGCGAGGAATGCCCCAGGTCGAGGTCACCTTCGACATCGACGCGAACGGTATCCTCCACGTGTCGGCGAAGGATAAGACCACCGGCAAGGAGCAGAAGATCCGGATCGAGGCCTCGAGCGGATTGTCCGACACCGAGATCGACAAGATGGTCAAGCAGGCGGAGGCCAACGCGACCGCCGACAAGGAACGGCGGGAGGCGATCGAGACTCGCAACCACCTCGACGGGCTGATCTATAAGGTTGAGAAGGACAGCAAGGAGTGGGTGGATCGGCTCGCGCCCGAGGTCAAGGCCAAGCTGGACCAGGCGCTGGAAACCGCGCGTCAAGCGCTCCGAGCGGGCGACGCCGGCCAGATCAAGACCGCACTCAATGACCTCAATACGGCGTATTCGGCCGCCGGCGCATCCTTGTATCAGAGCGCCACTTCCACCCAGCCCGGCGCCGAGTCAGGACCAACCGGTCCGGCTGATGGCTCGGCGGCCCCCAAGGACGACGTTGTCGAGGCGGAC
>JBDTOH010000073.1:0-15362 GCA_039933355.1 Gemmatimonadota bacterium
GCCTGGCGGGCTCACTTCCACCCGTATAGCGCCAGCGCGTTCTCCCGCATTGCCATCCGAGCAATCGCCTCGGCTCGTTCGCGGGCGATCTCGCCGTCGCGCATCATCCCGGTCAGCGCGATCGCAAGCGCCCGACGGCCGGCGGTGGCGCCGAGCCAGCCCCACTCCTCCCACCCGATGATGTCGCTGTCCTCGTAGGCGTCCGATCCGAAGAGGACCCGGTCCGGGTATGCCGACAGCCATTCCCTGAGGACGCCGGCGAGCGTGTGGCTGGACAAGAGGTTGCCGAGGAACGAGAAGTCCGCGTAGACGTTCGACTTGGCCATCAGCGACATGGTGCCGCGCGTGTTAGGCCAGCCGCCGTGGACGATGACGAACTTGGTCGGACGGAGCGTGGGATCGTTGAGCGCGCTCTCGAGGAGAATGGGATCGCTGCCCCGCGCCTCGAAATAGCCGCCGGCTCCGTCGGCCGAGTGGATGTGGACGGTCAGGCCAAGCCGGCCGGCCTCGCGCCCGATGTAGCGGAACAGAAAATCCTGGAGCGTCTTGTACGTTGCGAACGCCGGCGCGCCGCCGCGGGCGTAAATCCGGGCCGCGTCCACCTTGGCTGCCGGGTCGAACGAAAGCGGCCGGAGATACGCGGCCTCGTACTTGATCGCGACCGCGCCGTCCCGTTTCATCCGCTCGAGCGTCGGAGTGACCACCCGGGAGAGGTAACCGTCGAGCGTCGGCGGAATGGTTCGAAGCCCGAGCGCGGTCATGTAGCGGGCGAGGTGTTTCGTCTCGCGCGGATAGAGGTCCTCGCGGTCCGGCGTCTCCTTCTTCACGGTTTCGACGCTGAGCGGCAGGAGCAGCGCATCGACAAAGGCCACCCACCGAAACCGGGGCGGCGCTACGCCCCGACCCATAGCCATCCGGTTTGCGAGCTGAATGTCGATGCCGAGCTGATCGAGCACCCACGCGGCGTAGCCGTCGCCCTGCTCTTGCTTCACGCGGGCTTTACGAGCGCGGAGATCCGCCAAGTGCTCGTCGGTCCGGTCGGCGTACGGGTACCCGTAGAGCTCGCGCCAGGCGGCAATCAGCTCCGGATTGTCGCTGTGGAGCCGGATCGGAAAGGAAAACGGCGGAATCCCGCCGATCGGCAGCGCGTCGAAATCGGCGTCGGCGGCCTCACCGGGACGGGTCGGAAGCACCGGATGGGCGTGGTTGTCGACGGCCCGAATGCCCCGGATGTACGCGTAGAGGGAGGAGTCGATCGAAACCTGAGCGTGGACCGGCCGGCTCGCGACCGCCGCGACAACGAGAAATGGAAAGAAAGTGCGACCGACGGACATTCGATCTCCGCGTCGTTAGGGTTGGTCGGGGCCGGTCACGTCGGCGTGACGGGATAAGATCACGTGCTGAGGGATTGGCCGCCAGATGGGGCAAAGAACCGGGACTCGCGCCCGATCCAATCGTACCGAGCTCATGGCCCTGCCGGTCGCTCGCCTGGGCTCGATCGACCCACCTTGTTCAGCAGCAAAGTCAGCACCGCCGAGACGCCGAGGGAGAGGCTCAGCATGATCAAGGCCGGCAGCATGGTGTGGGTGGCGTCGCGAATCTTGCCTACTGCGAAGGGGCTCACATACCCGGCGAGATTGCCGACGGAGTTGATCCACGCGAGGCCGGCCGCCGCCGCGGTCCCCGAGAGGATGGCCGTCGGCAGCGACCAGAAACATGAAAGCGCCGACAACGCTCCACTGGTCGCGATCGTCAGCGCGGCGACCCCTCCCCAGCCACCAATTCCTGGAATCGCGCTGACGGCGAGTCCTAACCCGCCCGCGACAGCAGGCAGCGTGACATGCCAGCGGCGCTCGCCGGTGACATCGGAGTGGATCCCGTTCAATACCATCGCAGCGGCAGCCACCGCCCACGGGATGGCCGAAATGAGCCCGATCGCCACGGGATCCGTCGTGATCGAGTCCTTGATGATCTGCGGTAGCCAGAACGAAATGCCGTAGAGCGCCATTGCCAAGCCGAAGTAGACGACGCAGAGCATCCATACCTTGGGGTGACGAAAGGCGTCCATCAGGGTCTCGTTCGGTTCGCCCCCGGCTTTACGAGCCTGATCGTCCTCCGCGAGCCGCGAGAGGAGCAGCGCCTTTTCCGGTGGGCTCAGCCAATGGGCTTCCGCGGGGTCGTCCGTGAGATACAAGAAGACGACGATCCCGCCGATTGCTGAGGGCAGCCCTTCCAGCAGAAAGAGCCACTGCCAACCGTGAAGGCCAAACTCGCCGCCGAGCCGCGCCAGAATCCATCCGGAGACCGGGCCGCCAACCACGCCCGCTACGGCGACGGCCGTCATGAAGGCGGCCGTCATGCGGGCGCGCCGGGCGCGGGGGAACCAGTAGGTCAAGTAGAGGATGACGCCGGGGAAGAAGCCTGCCTCCGCCGCTCCGAGCAGCGATCGCATGACATAGAACGAGGTCTCGGAGCGAACGAACATCGTGGCGGCGGACAGGATCCCCCACATGATCATGATCCGCGCGATCCAGCGCCGAGCGCCGACCCGCTGGAGGATGAGGTTGCTGGGCACCTCGAAGACGAAATAGCCGATGAAGAAGATCCCGGCGCCGAGGCCATAGACGGTATCGCTGAAACCGAGATCGGTCGCCATCTGGAGCTTTGCGAAGCCCACGTTGACGCGATCGAGGTACGCGACGATATAGCAGAAGAAGAGGATCGGGATCAGTCGTCGGCCGACTTTGCGGTAGACCGCGTTGTCGGACGCATGGGACAACTCGCCGGCGGGGCGCAGCGAAGGCGGAACGAGCTCACTCATGACGCGAAGACGGCCGGCAGCCGCGCGGCGTTGGTCACCCCTCGAACGGCGTCCGAGCTTTCATCGCTCGGCTGACCCCGGCACATCGAGCTCGGCATGATCGGAGCGCCACGCAATGGATGGAAGACTGGGCGACCGGACGCCAGTATCTCGGTGAGCGTCCGATCGGTCGGAAGCGGAGGGCTGCCGCGGATTCTCGGAGAACAGTATCAGCGCCAAGGCCGCGCCGCCACAGCGGCTGCTATTATTTGAGCAGCAATGCAGGACGGGAACGGCACGACACCTGGTCGGAACGACCGGAAAGGATCCGTATGCACCGATCGCGGCGGCGGGCGGGTAAGGCCATTGGTCTCGCCATCACTGCCGCGCTCGTAACCTCTCCCGCAGTGGAAGGTCAGGTCAGCAAGTTCCGGTACCGAGCCGCGCTCGCTCCAACCGGAATGATGTATCGATATCTCAAGACCAACCTGGACGGGTCTCATCCCGGCCAGATTGCGCTCTACGTGGTGAGCCCCGACAGTCTCGAGGCCTTCAAGTACGGCCCGGAGGAAACCGAGTTCTCGCTGGTGAGCGCCGTGATGGACTGGTCGATGTTTTCTCCGGCGCGGCTCGATTCGTGGCGAGTGCGAGCCGGCGGATGGCGGAAGCATCTCGCCGCGCTCCGGTACGACCGGCGCGCGCGCGCCCTCGTGCTCACGATCGGGGCGAAGAGCGAAGCGACTCCGGTCCGGTCTCTCCCATGGCACAGCTACGACTTCGATTTCGCCAGCCTCAACGTCGTGTTCCGCCACCTGATCCGGCCGGACGGCGCGTTCGCCATCACGCTCGTCGATCCTACGTATCAGGACGGCGGGCCTTTCATGGCCGACAAGGGCATGGTGGACGTGCGATACGTCGGGACGGAACAGCGCGACACCGTCGCGACGAAGAAGTACCGGATCGATGGACCGGGGCTTTCGAATCGAGGCGGGTTCATTTGGATCGACGCAACCCGGGGACACCTGGTCGAGTTCGAGATCCATATCGGCGACGAGCCGGGATACGACACGGGCCGAATGCGCCTGCTCGACGCTCAAAAGATGGACCGGGCGGCCTGGGACGCGTTCATCGAATCCCGATTCCACCCGGCTAACCCGCAAGCGAAGCCATAGAAAGCGGTCATCACGATGCGTGCGAGAATCCGGTGGTACCTACCGGCCCTCCTGCTGTTTCTTCATTCGCTCGCGGCGCAAGCCCAGACCGGCGGGTCCGAGCGGCTCACGGCCGCACAGTGGCGCGACGACTTTCGCTTCGTCGTGACGGCGATCAAGACGATTCACCCGCGACCGTTTCATCAGGTCCCGGAGCGGGTCTTCGACAGCACGGCTCGAGCGGTCGAGGCGGGACTAGCCCGGCGATCCGACCGGGAGAACGTCGTCGCGCTAATGGGCCTGGTCGCGCTCGTGCGAGACGCGCACACGTCGCTCCGGCCCGGCGGCAAGGTATTCCGGCTCGACCGAGGCTATCCGATCCGGATCGACCGCCTGCCGGGCGGGATATTCGTCGTCGCGGCGGCCCCCAGGTACAAGGACTTGTTAGGCGACGAGGTCCGGCAAATCGGCGGCAGGCCCGCGGCCACGGTCTGGGACAATCTCGAAGCGATCTCACCCGGCGACAACGCCTTCTCCCGGATGGCGGCCGTGCCGATCTGGCTCGGTATGCCTGAGCTGATGACCGCGATGCACCTCGGCTCGGCTGAGGGCCTGGGTCTCGAGGTGAGGGACGAGAACGGGGCGAGCCGCACCGTGCGGGTCGAGGCGGTGCCCGCCGCCTTCGACTACTACAAGCTCGACTCGGGCGATGCGCCCGGCGACGCGAGCGTTCGGCTTCCAGGCCGCGACCCGGCCGTCGACGAGCTTCCGCTTCTGCATTCGGCGGACATCTACTGGTTCACGCTGGATCGTTCGAGCGGGTTCCTCTATGCCCAGATGAACGCGGTCCAGAACGCGGATCGACCGGTATGGCTCGATGGGACGGAAGCAAAGGCCACCGTCGCGCAGTTCGCCGAGCGGGTTCTGGGCCTGGTCGACAGCGGGCTCGTGCGAACGGTGGTCATCGATCTCCGCCGAAACCCGGGCGGGAACAACAACCTCGTGGTCCCTTTCGTGAACGGGATCGCTGCCCGTCCGGCCATCAATCAGCGAGGAAAGCTCTTCGTCGTCACGGGTAGGCGGACGTACAGCGCGGCCATGAACTTCACGTCGCTGCTCGAGGATCGAACCCAAGCGCTCTTCGTCGGCGAGCCGCCCGGCGGGTCACCGTCTCATTATGGCGACGCGAGCGGGTTCGTGCTGCCGCACTCCGGGCTCAGGCTGAACGTTTCTACTTTGCATTGGGATCTGGGCGTAAGACCAACCGACGTGCGCGAGGTCATGGACCCGGACATTGCAGCCCCGCCCCGCATCGCCGATCTCCGCTCGGGACGTGACGGCCCGCTCGCCGCCATCAAGAACTGGCGCCCTGGGACCATATTGTCCGAGGAGTTGCTTCAGGTCTACAAGGACCGAGGGCTCGATAGCGCGATCGCAGTCGCGCGCCGGGCCGTCTCGACCGGCGATCCGGCACCGTGGGCGTCACGCTCCCAGCAACTCACCAAGTTCGGCTACGGTCTCGTCCGCTCGCGCGCTTCGGGTCCGGATATCTACCGCGCCTTCGACTTGGCGACCGAGCTCTATCCGGAGTCAGCGGACGCGTGGTTCGAGCGGGGACGTGTCTACGCATTCTCGGGCCGATGGCGCGACGTGGAATTCTCCTATGCCAAGGCGCACGCGCTTCGACCAACCAATGACCTGATCAGCCGAATGCTCGAGGTCGCGCACCGACAAGCCGCGGCGCTGGCGCGGTCAAAAACCGGGACCAGGTAGACCGCGCCCCGTTTTTCGGCTGCCTTGGGATGGGTGCGCTGGGAGCCGTCATTGGGCCCGCCCGGCTGAGTTATCCATGTCGGCGGCGATGAGCCACTTGCCGTCGGAGCCGCGACGGAGCGCGAGCAAGAATTTCCCGCCCGGTCCGGTCATTCCTGGATAGCCATAGCCGCCCACGATATAACCGACCGAGTCGGACGTGGCCCACGCGAACGCACGGAGCGTGAGCTCCCCGCCCGACCGGGTGTGCCACCGCGCGATGGCGGCTCGACCGCGGATCGGCACACTCCCGTTGGAAAGTGTGAAACCGTCCTCGGTGAAGATCGCGGCAAGGCGAGCGCCGTCCGCGCCCTTCCACGCGTCCTCGTAGTCGCGCAGCACCCGATCGAGCGCCGGCGGGAGTGTGACGGGCGGAAGGCCGAGCGGATCCGCCGTCTGGGCAGCAGCAGGCGACCGAGAGGCTGCGAAGGCGATGAGGCAAACGAGCGTCAGGATGCGCACGATGGTCTCCTCTTGTCGGCAGGGTGACGGATCGCGGTTCGAGCTATCGGCGCTACCACGGGTCGTCGGTTCCGCGCGCCGAGCTTCCTCAAAACTGCTGGACGTACGGTGGCCTGGGCGGGTCTTAGCGCGGTTCGCGGGCAACAAAAAGGGGCTGCTCGAGCCCCTTTCCCACTCCTCGGCACTCCGTTCCGCTACCTCGTCTCGAGCGGCGGACTGCCGAGCGCCGCGGAGACCGCTTCGCGAAGCTCCTGGTTCGAAAACGGCTTGGCCAGCACACCCGACGCGCCGAACCGCCGGGCGACTGTTAAGTATTCGTTGGCGTTGACCCGGCCGCCGCCGGAGATGGCAAGAATCCGAACCGCCGCGTGATGCTTCCGCAATTCCTGAATGAGCTCGAGCCCGTCGGTGTCCGGCATGATCAAGTCGGTGACGACGAGCTCGGAGGGATCGGACCGATACATGATCAGGGCCTCACGGCCGCTCCCGGTGCTGCGCACGTCATGTCCCGCCCGCTCGAGCATCTGATGGATGGTGCTCCGGCTGAGGTCGTCGTCATCGACCAACAAAATACGGGTCATTCGGGCTCCAGGCGGTTGTGCCGTCCGGCAGGTCTGCTCGACGTTTCATTATAGAGCCTTCCGCCGAGTCCGCCTAGGGGCCCTCGAGACTGTAGGACGGGGCCGGTTCAGCCGATAGTCGATTCATGCTCCCTCATCAGACTCGGACGCCCCCGTTTGGGACGCCGGCGCGGCCGGAGAGCCGGTTCACCTGGGAAGCGATTCGGCGCCCGCTCGCCACGGTTGCGGAGCCGGCCGATGCTTGCTGGATCGAAGCGGGGCCCGGCCGGCTCGTTGCCGCGCTCGCCCATCCGATCGGTCACGAGGCGGGCGGGCCGCAGCTCGCCGCGCGCGCGATCGACATTGTCCGGACCGCATCGGATGCTTCGCTCAGGGCCGCAGCCGCAGCGGTCCATGCCGCGCTCGTCGGCACTCGCGGCGTCTCTTTGGCGCTGATCCGGATCGAGGGCGGGAGTCTCGAGTTCCTGTCCATCGGGACGATTCGCGGCGCGGTAGACGACGGCGCCGCTACGGTCCTGCCGACTCAGCCCGGGATCGTCGGAGTCGGCGCCGCGATCGCACCGGCGCCGGTCATCACCGCCTGGAGCCGAGGCTCCGTGCTCCTGCTCACCCGCGACGGCGTGATCGAATCGTGGGCGGCGCTGCCTCACGGCGCATCCCGCCTAACGACGGGCGCCATCCTGCGGAGGCTCTCGGGTGCCCGCGGCCGGCCGCCGGACGACGGGACCGCGATCGTCTTCCGGGAACACGCCTAACGGGCAAGGGTCCGCCGAACGGATGGCACGGCGGTGGCTGGACCGATCGGCCGGCGCCGCGAACGGGGCTAACTCGCGTCGAGCGCCCGCCACAGGTACCAGCTTGCGATCGATCGATAGGGGCGCCATCGTTGGGCGTGGCGCTCAACCCGGTCGGCGGCGGGAAGTCCGCGGGTCCGGTAGGTCAGCGCAAACCCTTTCCGGATTCCAAGATCGTCCGCGGGAAGGATATCCGGGTGACCCAGGTGAAAGATCAGCAGCATCTCCACGGTCCACCTGCCGATGCCGCGAACCTGGGTCAACCGCGCGACGATCTCATCGGCTTCGAGCCGCCGGAGTCGCGCGGCACCCGGCACTCGTCCTTCGGAGGCGTGCCGAGCAAGGTCCTTTACCGCAAGGGCTTTCGCCCGCGACAGCCCGGCCTTCCGGAGCTTGAGCGGATGGGTCGCTAGAAGTGCCTTCGGGGATGGCCATGGCCGCGGACTGTACAAGGCGCAGACCCGGCCGAAAATCGTTTGGGCGGCCTTTCCCGAGAGCTGCTGGTGGACGATGGCCCTCAGAAGTGACTGGAACGGGGTTCGGCGCGGGGGCGGCGCGAGGCCGAGCGCTCCGGTCCGGTCCATGAGAGCTCCGAGGATCGGATCGGCGGTTGCGAGGTGACTCAAGGCATGGGCGGGATCGACGAGCGGGCCGTCGTCGTCGCGCCACAGATAGGCCTGTGCAGGGCGTTCGGTGATCATAACCGGGAAGGTAAGGCGGCGTGAAAGAGGAGTCGGGCGGTCAAGGCTCTCGCAGCGGCGACGGGCGCGATCCGGATCCGCAAGGACCGAAGCGGCAGGCGCGCATGAAGGTGCTGGTCGTGGATGACGACGCCACGACGCGCCGAATCTTGAGCCGGCTTCTGACCAGCACATTCGGCGTGGATGTCGTCGAGGCCACGAACGGCATGGACGGGCTCCTCAAGCTCGAGAGTGAAAGTCCCGATCTGGTCGTCACGGACGTCTCAATGCCGATCCTCGACGGCCACGCCATGCTCAAAGCGATTCGTGCCAGCCCGTCGCTTCGGGACATGCCGGTCGTCGCCGTGTCGAGCAACGCGGACCGGGACTTGATCAAGGGCCTGATCAATCTCGGCATCGCCGAGTATCTCCTCAAGCCCCTCGATCTGACGGCCGCGGCGAAGCGGCTTGGCAAAGTGGTCGAAGAGGTGCGCCGAGCGCCTCGCTCGCAGCCCAGGGGCGCTGGCGCGACGAACCGGCCCAAGCTGCTGCTGGTCGATCCGGATCCGAATTTCCGCCAATTGTTTCGCTCGCTGCTCGATGCCCAGTTTGACATCGTCGAGGCGTCCTCCGGTCCGCAGGGACTGCAGCTCGCCGTCGGCGCCTCGCCCGCCGTGGTCGCCGTGAGCGAAGGTCTCACGCTGCTCAACGAATCGCTCCTCGCGGCCCACCTCCGCGCGCTGGCTTCTCCGCCGAGGGCCATCTACCTGTTGCACGCCAACGAGCCGCCCGCGGCCGATCCCGACGAGCCGGCTCTCTTCAACGGTATGGTGAAGAAATCGTTCGTTCCGCAGGTGCTGCTCGAGCGGTGGCGCGCGGTCAGCATGAGCGGGGGTGGAATCGAAGGCGAGATCATCGAGGCCCTCCGGGGCCCGCTCCAAGGCGAGATCGAAAGCGCGACCCAGCAGACGCTCGGCGTAATGACCCAGCAGGACGTGAGCCGCCTCCCTGACGCCGAGCTGGCGAACCTCGCGACCGAAGTCATGCCGGCGATGACGCTCACGACGGTCGACAAGCGGCTTTCAATCTTGGTGGCCATGTTCTGTTCCAAGGACGACGGCGAGAGCATCGCGGGCCGCATCTTCGGGGAGCGGATCGCATGGGATGCGGGCGCCAACGAAGCGTTCTCTCAACTGGTGGAGACGATCGGTGGCCGGGTCCGCTCATCGTTCGATTCGCGAGGGATCAAGCTCGAGCAACAGCCCGTCGCGGAGCTGGCCGCCGAGAGCCGTCCGACGAGCTGGGGCTTCAGCGCTGTCTTCCAGGCGACGAGCGGCGAACGATTCGCGGTCGGCGTGGGGATGCCTGTCTCCCAGGGCTGACGGGTGACGCGCGACCTGGCCCTAACGCTTGCCGGCGGTGGGAATCGGGCGTTCTACCAGCTTGGTGTGCTCCGCCAGTGGTGGCCCGCGCTCGAGCCGCGGATCCGGGCGATCGCCGCGTGCAGCGCCGGCGCCTGCGTCGCGGCCCTCCTTCTTTCGGGTCGAGACGAAGTGAGCCACGAGTATTGGCTCGGCCGCCGAGAGCACGTCCGCAAGAACTTCGACTGGATGAAGCTGCTCCGCGGCGAGCGGCCCACCCCGCAGTATCCGATCTATCGCGATACGATGATCCATGCGCTCGAGCACGGCGGTCTCGAGCGGATTCAGGCGTTGCCGTTCCCGGTGTGGGTCTTGACGGCCGAGTTGCCGTTCGGCCTTCCTGCTCCGCTTGCGATCCTGTTCGGCCTCGGCGCCTATTCGCTGGAGCGACATCGCTCGCCCGGAACGCTCCATCCCAGCTCCGGACGCCGACTCGGGTTCCAGCCCATCGCGATCGATCTTAGAACCGTCGGCAGCCCGGTCGAAGGGGCCGACCTCATTCTGGCATCCTCGGCGACCCCTCCGTTCACGCCGGTCGGCACGATCGGAGGGCGCCGCGTCCTCGATGGCGGTGTGGTCGACAATGCGCCCGCGTTTCTCGCCGAGCGCGAGCCCGGCTGGTCGCGTCATCTCGTGCTTCTTACGAGGCCGTATCCCAGGACGGCGGTCGGCTGGAAGCCCCCCAGGTGGTATGTCTGCCCGGAACGTCCGGTGCCGGTCAATCGCTGGGACTATACCAGGCCGCACGCCATTCAGGAGACGATCGAACAGGGTGAGCGCGAAGCGCTCGCCCGGGGCCCGCAGCTCTCCCGCTTCCTCGAGGGTGATCTCTAAGCCGCGCTCCGATAGATTGCACCCGAGCATTTCACCATCCAACTCCGACCATGCAGCCCCATGGATCTGACCGCTTTCCGTGAACACGGCCATCAGCTCGTCGATTGGATCGCCGACTACCTCACGACGCTCGAGGAGCGGCCGATCCTGCCTAACGTTCTACCGGGCGAGGTCAGGGCCCGGCTGCCGGCGTCGGCGCCGGAAGGGCCGGAGTCGTTCGCCGCCGTGATGGACGACTTTCAGCAGATCATCGTGCCCGGCATGACCCATTGGGGGCATCCGAGGTTCTTCGCGTATTTCCCGGCGAACCACAGCCCGCCGTCGATTCTCGCGGAGATCCTGATCGCGGGCATGGGCGCGCAGTGCATGTCGTGGCAGACCTCTCCGGCCGCGACCGAGCTGGAGCAGACGGTGATGGAGTGGCTCCGCGAGCTCGTGGGCCTTCCGCCGAGCTTCACCGGAGTGATTCAGGACTACGCGTCGACGTCGACGCTGGTCGCGCTGATCACCGCGCGGGACCGCGCCGCGGCGCCGATGGACCGGGCGGTCGTCTACTTCTCGCGCGAGTCGCATTCGTCCGTGGGGAAGGGGGCTCGCATCGCGGGGTTCCGGCCGGACCTCATGCGCGCGATCGACACGGACGACGTCTACGCGATGCGTGCCGACCTGCTCGAGGCCCAGATCGCGGCCGACCGGAAGGCGGGGCTCGTGCCGGTCGCGGTGGTGGCCACCTCGGGGACGACCTCCTCGACCGGCGTCGACCCGATCCGCGCGATCGGGGCGATCACCACCCGCGAGGGGATCTGGCTTCACGTCGACGCAGCGTTCGCCGGGTCGGCGGCGATCGTGCCGGAGCTCCGGTGGGTGTTCGACGGGATCGAGGCGGCCGACAGCCTCGTCTTCAACCCCCACAAATGGCTCCTCGTCAACCACGACTGTTCGGCCTACTACGTCAAGGACAAGGACGCGCTCCTCCGGAGCTTCAGCGCCTCACCGGAGTATTTGAAGACCGCGCACGACGCGGCGGTGGTCAACTATCGCGACTGGGGCATTCCGTTAGGCAGGCGGTTCCGGGCCCTCAAGCTCTGGTTCGTGCTCCGCTCCTACGGCGCCGAGCGGATTCGCGCGATGGTGCGCGACCACGTCCGGCTCGGGCTCGACTTCGCGAGCTGGGTAGACGCCGATCCCGAATTCGAGGTGCTGACGCCCGCGCCGCTCGCGCTGGTATGCTTCCGGTGGATTCCCGCACGAGCCCGCGGCAACGAAGCCGAGCTGACCCGCCTCAATCAGGCGATGCTCGAGCGGATCAACGCGTCGGGGAAGGTGTACATGACGCATACGGTGCTGTCGGGCCGCTATGCGATTCGGCTGGCGCTGGGGCATCTGGCGACGACGGAGGCGGACGTGAGGGAGGCCTGGGAGGTTGTGCGGGGGGCGAGAGGCTAGGGAATAGAGAATAGAAACGTTAGGACAGACAACGTGGCGGTCTCGCGAACCAGGCGGAGTAGATGCCTCCTGCGATGACATCCCAACCTAGGCCCCAGTCCTGAGCCCCAAGCCCTGCGCCAGGAGCGGCGCCAAATATCTCCCGGTATGCGACCCAGGGTGCGCTGCGACGACTTCCGGCGGTCCTTGAACAACCACCCGGCCGCCCTCATCGCCCGCTTCGGGACCGAGATCGATCACCCAGTCCGCTCGCTTGACCACGTCCATGTGGTGCTCGATCACGACGACGGTGTGACCCGCGTCCACCAGGCGATCGAGGACCTGGATCAGCATCCGCACGTCGTCGAGATGAAGTCCCGTCGTCGGCTCGTCCAGAATGTAGAGCTTGCGGCCTTCGCGCTTGGTCGCCACGATCAGCTCCCGCGCGATCTTGAGCCGCTGCGCTTCGCCTCCCGAAAGGGTCGTCGCCGGCTGGCCCAGCCTGAGATAGCCGAGTCCCACTTGCTGGAGCTGCCAGAGGGCAGTGCCAAGCTTTGGCTGATGACGGAACCGGTTGATCGCCTCGTCCACCGTCCACTGCAGGACGTCGTAGATCGAGTTGCCGTGGATCTTCACGTCGAGCACGTCCCGGGTATAGCGCTTGCCCTCGCACACCTCGCACGGCACGTAGACGTCCGCGAGGAACACCATTTCCACCAGGACGTGTCCCGCCCCTTCGCAGTTCTCGCACCGGCCGCCGACCGTGTTGAACGAGAACTTCGACGCCGTGTACTTCCGGGTCCGGGCGAGCGGCTGAGACGCGAACAGCTCGCGGATCTCGTCGAAGGCTTTGACGTACGTGATCGGGTTGGACCGGGGCGTTCGGCCGATCGGGCTCTGATCGATCAACACCACGTCGGTCAGAAATTCGGCGCCGGTGAGCGAGCCGACCGCACCGACCTGTTCGCCGAGGTGCGACTTGGCCGAATGCTCGCCGTGGAGCCGGGCCTCGAGCTGCCGGTACAGGATGTTATGCACCAGCGTGCTCTTGCCCGACCCGGAAACGCCGGTGACCGCGGTGAGCGACGCGAGCGGAATGTCGACGTCGACGCCCTTGAGGTTGTGGAGCCGGCCGTTCCTGAGCTGGAGCCAGGGCGGGCTCGGCGTCCGCCTAACGCTGGGCACGCCGATCCGCTTCTCGCCCCGGAGATACTGGCCCGTGAGCGTGGTCATCGCGGCACTGACCGGGCCGGCATGGACGACCCGGCCGCCCCGCTCTCCCGATCCGGGGCCGAGCTCGATCATGTGATCGGCCATCTGGATCGCAGCGAGGTCGTGCTCGACTACGATGACCGTGTTGCCTCCGTCGCGAAGCCGGCGCAGGAGGCCGAGCAGCCGATCCGTGTCCCGTGGATGAAGCCCGATCGACGGCTCGTCGAGCACATAGAGCGAATCGACCAGCTTGGCCCCGAGCGCGTTGGCGAGCGAGATTCGCTGGGCTTCACCTCCGGAGAGCGTCCGGGTCTGCCGGTCGAGCGTGAGGTAGCCCAATCCCACGTCGATCAGGAATCCGATCCGCGCGACGAGCTCGGCCAGGATGTCCCGGGCCACGACCCGCTCGGTCTCGGTCGTCTCGAGCGCGGCGAGCCAATCCGCGATCCCACCTAACGTCAACCCGGCGACCTCCGCGATGGTCCGCCCCCCGATCTTGACCGCCCGCGCGTGATCGTTGAGCCGGCTGCCAAGACAGGCGGGGCAGGTCTTCGCGAGCTGGTACTGGCGGAGAAAGACCCGGATGTACTGCTTGTACCGCTTCTCCTCGAGCCCCTTGAGGAACGGGAAGATGCCGAGGTACCGCCCGATCTTGCCGTAGAGCAGGTCGCGGCGGGCGGAGGCTTTGATCTTCTGCCATGGCGCCGACGGATCGACACCCAGACTCTGCCCGGTCTGGACGAGCAGACGGCGGCGCGCCTCGTACCGCGGCTTGGTCCACGGATCGATCGCGCCGCCCTCGAGGCTCCGGGTCGGATCAGGCACAACGAGCGACTCGTCGTACTCGAGAATGGCTCCGAACCCGTTGCATCCGGCGCATGCGCCGCGGGGGTTGTTGAACGAGAACAGCGCGGGCGTGGGCGGAAGCGCGGGCGTGTCGCACCGGCTGCAGGCAAAATCCTCCGTGAACCGGAGCCGCCCGGTGGGATGGAGTACGATCGCGACGCCGTCACCCTCGCCCATTGCCTGGGCGAACGCCTCGGAGAGCCGGCCCGCGCTTGCCGCCGCGTCGCTCAGCCGGTCGACGACGACGAGCACTTCGTCCCCCGTGCCGAGATCGACGGTCGAGGGGAGGTCCTCGAGGTGATAGTGCACGCCGTCGAGCGAGATCCTGACGAACCCCAGCGCCTGCAAGTTCTCCACGACGGTGGCGTGCGATGCCCGGGCCGAGCGTGAGAGCGGGAACGCGATTTGGATCGGCACAGGGCCGAGCTGCGCGGTCCGGTCGGCCGCCGCCTCGGGTGAATCCTTGGTGACGGGGCCACCGCATTTCCGGCAGAACGGCCGCCCGATTCGCGCCCACAGCAGCCGGAGGTAGTCGTAAACCTCCGTTGCCGTTCCTACGGTGGAGCGGCTCGAGACCGATGGGTTGTTCTGCTCGATCGCCACGGCGGGTGCAATGCCCTCGATCCGGTCGACGAGCGGCTTGGGCATCCGGTCGAGGAACTGCTTGGCGTACGTCGACAGCGACTCGATGTACCGGCGCTGTCCCTCGGCGTAGATGGTATCGAACGCGAGGGAGCTCTTCCCCGAGCCGGACGGACCGGTGATGACGGTCAGGCGCCGGTGCGGCACCTCGACGGTGATCCCCTTCAGGTTGTGTTGGCGGGCATTGACGACGCGCAGGAAGGAACCGGGCACAGCGGAAAGATAATCTCGTCGGTCGGTTCGCTCGTCCCTCCTGCCCTCTTGGGCCGTTGGGGCGTAGATTCCGCGTCCAATGGCCGGCATCCTCACTCCCAAAGTGCTCCTCCGCGGTTTCGAGGCCTTCGTACTCGTCTCCCTGGTCAGCATCGGCGTCTTGCTCTTTTACGGGCAGGACACGTCGGCGTTGCTCGATGCGATCCCCGGGATCCACTGGGGCTGGATGCTGGTGGGGCTCGGGCTTGCGTCGATGGATTGGATCGGCGGAGGGCTCCGGCTGTGGCTCGTCGCGCGGGAGATCCATCCGAATCCGCCGCTCAAGGGGATGATTCTCGCGGGTGGGATGAGCGCGTGGGCCTCATATCTGACGCCGCTCCAATCGGGCGCGGCGCCGATGATGATCTATACGATGAAGAGGTACGGTGTGCCGGTCCCCGTCGGGTTCACCGCGACGCTCATGACCTTCGTTGCCACCGTGGCCTTCTT
>JBDTOH010000074.1:0-15274 GCA_039933355.1 Gemmatimonadota bacterium
ACTTCAGCCGCCTCGTCGACGGCAAGGCGCAGATCCAGCAGGTGATGCCGTCGCTTGCCGCACAGCTTCGTATGGAGGGCAAGGGTCGGGTCAATCAGGCCGGTATCGCTCGCGCGGTGGAGCTGGCTCAGGTTCAATTCAAGAAAGACTCCGCGGCCGGCGGAAAGGGTCCGAACCCGGGTGCAATGCAGCGCGCACCGGGTGGCCCGCCGGTCCCGACTGCACCTCCTGCCCCGGCCGATTCAACCAAGGGGAAGTAGAAACGAAATGAAGTTCCGAAGGTTTTGGTTGCTCGTCCCTGCCGCACTCCTCTTCGGGGGCGCGGCAGTTCCTCTCAGGTCGCAGCAGGCCGCGAAGCCGCAGGCAGCGCCGCTGGCCCAGGTCCACTGCGTCGTCGATACCACGAGCACGGTGGACCGGATCGTCGCGGTCGTCGGGACCAAGCCGATTCTCGCGTCGGGTCTCGACGAGCAGCTCTACACGGAGTTCCCCGGCGGGAAGGACATTCCCACCGAACGACCGCAGGTGAAGGCCATCTGCCGCTCGCTCCTCGAACAGATGATCGACGACGAGCTGCTCGTGCAGGAGGCACAGCGGGACACCACCATCAAGATCACCGACGAAGAGGTGACGCAAGCGGTGGATCAGATCTTTCAGAACGCTCGGGCGCGGTATCCCTCGGAGGAAGCGCTTCGCAAGGACCTCCAGGTTTCCGGCTTCCAGACGCTCGAAGAGTGGCGCAGCTATCAGACCGATCAGCAGCGCCGCCAGTTCTATCGCAATGAGTTCCGCCGAAAGATTGAGCAAGGCCCGAAGTTCAAGCCGATCCCGCCGACGGACGGTGAGCTCAAAGAGTTCTTCGACCAGCAGAAGGGCCGCCTCAACCGCCCGTCCGACGCAGTCACGTTCAAGCAGATCGTGGTCGGGCCGAGGCCAACCGTCGCCGCCAAGGCGCGGGCGCGGGCGTTGGCGGACTCGATCCTCGCGGAGATTCGAAAGGGCGGCGACTTCGCTACGGCGGCGAAGCGGTTTTCGATGGATCCGGGGAGCAAAGAGCAGGGCGGCTCTCTCAACTGGCAGCGGCGAGGTCAGGGCTTGGACCCCAAATTCGAGGAGGCCGCGTTCTCGCTTCGGCCCGGCCAGGTGTCCGAGCCGGTCGAAACGGCATTCGGCTACCATCTCATTCAGGTCGAGCGGTCTACGCCGGCGGACGTGCAGGTGCGACCCATTCTCATCATGCCGGTGATCGATTCGGTTCAGGCGGACAGCGCGCGGCGCGAAGCGACCCAGGCCTACGAGGCGCTGAAGGCCGGCGCCGCGTTCGACTCGATGCAGCGGGCTCACCACGACAAGGCCGAAGAAAAGGAAGTCCCGAGCTTCCCGGTGGACCAGCTCCCGCCGGCGTACCAGCCCCACCTCAAGGACGCAAAGCCCGGGATGTTGATCGAGCCGTTCGTGCTCCCGTCGCCCGATCCGAACCGCCAGAAGTATGTGATTGTGCTGTTCGTCGACCGGCAGGTTGCGGGCGAGGTCAAGTTCGAAGAGGTTCGGGATCGGCTCCGCAGAGAGCTCGGCCGGTTGCTCGCCTGGCGGCGCCAGATGGAGCACCTCCGGCACGGCAACTTCGTGGAGATTCGCGACCTTTGAGCGGGCGGCCGCGGCTGGCGGTGACGTTAGGCGACCCCCGAGGGATCGGGCCCGAGATCGTGGCCCGGTCCCTCGAGTCGTTTCCGGACGCCGACATCGTGCTGGTCGGGGCCGAGGAGCAGATCGCGCCGATTCCCGCGGCCGAGAGAGTGTCGGTGGGGAAGTGGCCGGGCGGTCAGGCGGGCGGCGGCCACACCGATGCGATCAGAGCTGGGCGGATCGCCGGGCACGCAGTCGAGACGGCGGCCCGGCTCGCGCTCGAGGGGAAAGTCGACGCGATCGTGACGGCGCCGGTCGAGAAACATGCGCTCCATCTCGCCGGCTTTCAGTACCCTGGTCACACCGAGTGGCTCGCCCACCTCGCAGGAGACGTCGAGGTGGCGATGATGCTCGCCGCCGCATCGCTCCGGGTCGTGCTGGTCACGACCCACGTGCCCCTGCGCGACGTCCCGATGCTCTTAACGACCGACAAGCTGATCCGGATCGGCCGGGTGACCGAGCGTGGGCTCAGGGAGTGGTTCGGGATCGCCTCGCCTCGCCTCGCTCTTTGCGCGCTCAACCCCCACGCGGGGGAGCAGGGCCTGTTCGGCGACGAGGAAGAACGGGTTCTTCGGCCCGCGGCGAAGAAGCTCGGCGCGGCGGGGCCGTTTCCCGCAGACACTGTGTTTGTCCGCGCAATGCGCGGAGAGTTCGATGCGGTCCTCGCGCCCTACCACGACGTCGGGATGACCGCGATCAAAGTGGCGGCGTTCGGCGAAGGCGTGAACGTCACGTTAGGTCTGCCGTTCCCCCGGACCTCACCGGACCACGGCACGGCATTCGATATCGTCGGGACGGGGAAAGCCGATCCCTCGAGCATGAGGGCGGCGCTGGAGATGGCGGTGGCGCTCGCGCGGCGAGTGGCTGGGGCTTAGGGCTTGGGTGTTAGGGCTTAGGTGGAGGGAAGTAGGAGTTGACGCCGGCTGCCCGCGACCCCGGTCCCCGCCCGAAGCCCTAATCGCTAAGCCCGAAGCCCTTCTCCCTTTCTCTCTTCCACCTGCGCCACCTCGGGCACCACGCGCACGCTCTTCACCCTCCGTCCGTCCATCGCGGCGATCTCGAGCATCCGGTTGCCGAGCGCCACCCGGTCCCCGACCTGGGGGAGCCGGCCCAGCTGGCCGAACAGGTATCCGCCTAACGTCGTGTAGTCGGTGTCGTCCAGCTCGGTGCCGTACTCGGCGTTGTATTGGCCGATCGGCATCGACCCATCGATGACCGTGGACTCGGACGGCGGTGGCGCCGGCTCGGGGCGGTCGTGCTCGTCGAAGATTGGCCCCACGATCTCTTCGAGCAGGTCCTCCATGGTCACCAGGCCGGCCGTCCCGCCGTACTCGTCGAGGACGATGGCCATGTGCACCTTGAGACGCTTCATGTCCACGAGAACGTCCTCAACCTCCTTGGTCCCGGGAACAAACAGCGGCGGGCGGACGATGGTCCCGACGCTGGAGTCCTTCTCGGACAAGAGATTCCGGAGAATGTCCTTCGCATGGACGATCCCGATGATCTCATCGAGCGAATCGTGGTGGACCGGATACCGGGACCGGCCCGCCTCGGCCACGATTGCCGCAGCCTGACTCACTGTGAGCGATGCTTCGAGCGCGACGATCTCGGTTCGCGGAGTCATCACGTCCTCGGCCGTCTTCTCGCTGAACTCGAAGACGCCTTCCAAGAGCCGGGCGTCCTCCTGGCCGAGTGAGCCGCCCTCTTCGCTCTGCTCCACGAGGATCCGAATCTCTTCAGGCGAATGGAGCCGCGAGTGCTCCCCGGCGTCCTTGATCCCGACGAGCCGGACCAGCTGGGTCGCCATGCCGTTGAGGAGCCACGCGGGCCCTCGCATGACCCAGGCAAACCCCATGAGCGGGGGTGTGAGCCATCGGCTCGAATGCTCCGGGAAGGCGATTGCCACAGCTTTGGGCACGAGCTCGCCCAGGACGATATGGAGGATTGTGATGAGGGCAAACGCGATCGCCACGGCCACGGAATGGGTCGCGATCGCCTGGGCCGTCGGGGGGAGCCAGGAGAACATTGTCTGGATCGCGCGCGCCAGTGTGGGCTCGCCGACCCACCCGAGGCCGAGGGAGCACATCGTGATGCCGATCTGGGTCGCCGAGATGTAGCGGCGGAGGGACTCAATTGCCTTCAGGGCGAGACCCGCTTTTCGGTCCCCGGCCCGGATCATCTCCTCGAGGCGGGTGCGCCGGGCTCCGACAAGGGCGAACTCTGCGGCAACGAAGAACGCGTTGGCAACGACCAGGGCCAGGATCAAGACTAGGCCCGGCAGCGCAATACCCGATGGCGGATGCTCCATGCGAGAGAACGTAGTAGAAGGCGGCGGGGCGGCAAGTCGAGGGCGGCAAGGCGGCAGGAGACAGCCCGGTATTGCGGAGAAGGCCTCAATGGCCCCACTGGTAACGCATTCGCCCGCGGTGGCCAGACTGAGCAGATGAGCGAATGGGATCTGCTTGCGGCCCTGCCGCCTTGCCGCCTTGCTTGGCCTCTGGCTTGCGGTGGGTGAGTGTTCCCCGTATATATGGCCCGCTTGAGGGGTGGTCGGTGGCTGGTCACGAGATAGCTGGCCCGACTGTGCAGGCGCCACCGGTCCATCGGGAGTTGGTTGTAATCGTGTCCATTCGCAATATCGCCATCATCGCCCACGTCGATCACGGCAAAACGACCTTGGTGGATCAGATGCTCCGCCAGTCCGGCGTTTTCCGTGAGAATCAGCACGTGCAGGAGCGCGTGATGGATTCCAATCCGCTCGAGCGCGAGCGGGGTATCACCATCCTGGCCAAGAATACGGCGATCCATTGGCACGGGGTCAAGATCAACATCGTCGATACGCCGGGGCACGCGGATTTCGGCGGTGAGGTGGAGCGCATTCTTCGGATGGTCGACGGGGTGCTCATCCTGGTCGATGCGGCGGAGGGGCCGATGCCGCAGACCCGGTTCGTCACCCGAAAGGCCCTGGCGTTAGGTCTTCGGCCGATCGTCGCGATCAACAAGATCGATCGCCCGGACGCCGAGCCGCTCAGGGTCCACGACGAGGTGCTGGGCCTGTTCATCGACCTCGAAGCGACCCACGAGCAGCTGGACGCGAAATTCCTCTACACCTCGAGCCGTCACGGCACGGCGACCAGCGACCTCGCCCATCCGGGCACCGATCTCAAGCCGCTGTTCGACGCGATCTTGGAGTTCGTGCCGGAGCCCACGGGAGATGCGAACGGGCCGTTCCAAATGCTCATCTCCACCCTCGACCACTCGAGCTTCCTCGGCCGACTCGGCATCGGGCGAATCGAGCGCGGCCAGGTCCATGTCGGAGACCCGGTCGCCTTGTTGCCCCTTGGAACTCCAGGCCCCGTGAGCGATGAAAAGCTCGAGCAGAGCAGGATCGCCAAGCTCTTCACGTTCGACGGGCTGGCCCGCATTGACGTGGAGTCTGCGTCGGCCGGGGACATTGTGGTCGTGGCCGGATTCGAAGGGATCGAAATCGGGAAGACCCTCACCGACCCGGACCATCCGGACCGGCTGCTGGGCATTGCGGTCGAGGAGCCAACGATCTCGGTCGATTTCGTGGTCAACAACTCGCCCTTCGCCGGCCGCGAGGGGAAGTACGTCACCAGCCGGCAGGTTCGCGACCGGCTCTTCAAGGAGCTGGAGCGGAACGTGGCGCTCCGGGTCGAAGAGACCGACTCTCCCGACACCCTGCAGGTGAGCGGACGCGGTGAGCTCCACCTGGGCATCCTGATGGAGACGATGCGGCGGGAGGGATACGAGTTCCAAGTGTCGCGTCCCCGGGTCATCACGAAAGAAGGGCCCAACGGTGAGCGGTTCGAACCGTATGAAGAGTTGATGATCGACGTTGCCGAGGCGTACATGGGTGCGGTGATGGAGAAGGTCGGGCCGCGACGGGCCGAAATGACGGAGATGCGGAATCCCGGCCAGGGAAATGTCCGTCTCGTGTTTAAGATCCCGGCGCGCGGCCTCTTTGGCTACCGGTCGGAGTTCTTGACCGATACACGCGGAACCGGCACCATGCATCACCGGTTCTTGGAGTATGGCTCCTGGGCCGGCCCGCTCGCCGGCCGGAAGCGTGGCGTGCTGGTGGCGGATCGGGTCGGGGAGTCGGTCGCGTTCGCGCTCAACAATCTGCAGGCGCGAGCGCAGCTGTTCATTCCGCCGGGTGTAGAGGTCTATGAGGGCATGGTCGTCGGCGAGAATTCTCGGCCCGACGACATGGACGTCAACATCGCGAAGGAAAAGAAGCTGACCAACATGCGGACCACGGCATCGGACGAGGCGGTGACGCTGGAACCGCCGCGCGAGATCACGTTGGAGTATGCCCTCGAGTACATCGAGGACGATGAGTTGATCGAGGTGACGCCCAAGAGCATCCGGCTGCGCAAGCGGCTCTTGGCCGCCAACGATCGGAAGAAGGCGGCTCGGGCAGCGGCTCGCATCCAGGACGCGTCATGAGGGCGCGGACGGTTCAACCTTGTTTAAGGAAGGTGGGAAATCCCATGTCGGCCCTGGTGGCGTCGTTTGAGAATGTCACGCTCAATCGTCGGTTCGATGAAGAGGAAGAGGAGTTCGAAGACGGCTTTGGCTTCGCCGACGATGACGACGACGATCTCGACGACGAATTCGAGGAGGATGGCGAACTGGGCGACGACGAGGAGGACCTCGAGGAGGATTTCGAGGGCGAAGACTTCGACTTCGACGGGGAAGAGGCCGAGGAGCGCTGAGCGGGCGTCGGGCAAGCCGGGGCCGGCAGGTGGCTCCAGTCCTCGCTGTGATTGGCTTGCGCCGACCCTTACCGGCAGGCTATCCTGTTGTCCCCGCTGGGGTTCGGACGTGGTGGGTAGGACGTCCGGACCGCGGTTCTTGCGGGCCTGTAGCTCAGTTGGTTAGAGCGCACGCCTGATAAGCGTGAGGTCGGTAGTTCAACTCTACCCAGGCCCATTTTCTAGAGCTCAGCCCCGCATCGACTTCGTGAGTCGAGCGGGGCTTTCGCTATCGATCACATCTCTGATTTGGGGCACTTCCTCCCCGGCGCACAGCCGGCAGGCTGAGGCCGTAGCAGAGGTGGAGTCCCACGATTCTCTCGCCTCAGGTTTCCGCTGCGACCGGCCAACTCGACTTCCGTCAATTCTGGGCCTGCGCGAGTTCTTGGTGGTAACCTCAATACCGCAGCACGGAGCATTTGAACGCCAACGCGCTCGATGCTTCTGCGCTCCATTCCCGCTCAATGGTGAGGTGAAGCCAGTGGTTCGACTCGTCGCGCCAATAGCAGCCCAGGGTGCTCGCCCATGATCGGCCTCGGGTGCATGCGTCTCTCCACCGTGTCGCACCGCGACTCACTCGACCCCGAGCGGGTTATCCATGCAGCGCTCGATGCCGGCGTCCGACTCCTCGACACCGCCGACGCCTACTGTCTCGGCGAGTCCGACGTCGGACACAACGAGCGACTGATCGCCGGCGCGCTGCGGACCTGGACCGGCGATCGGTCCACGATCGAAGTCGCGACCAAAGGTGGTTTGCGCCGGCCCGGCGGCCGGTGGGAGCCCGACGGACGCGCCAAGCATCTCGTCGCGGCCTCCGAGGCGAGCCTGGTCGCCCTCGATGTCGACGCCATCGATCTCTACCAGCTGCATGTCGTCGACCCCCGCACCGCCATCGAGACGAGCGTGCGGGCGCTGGCGAAGCTCCAAGCCCAGGGCATGATTCGGCGGATCGGGCTTTGCAACGTCACGGTGGGCCAGCTCGAGATTGCGCGGACCGTGGCCGAGATCTCCAGCGTGCAGGTGAGCATCAGCGTGCTCGACGACGAGGCGTTGCGTGGCGGCGTCGCCGAGTACTGCCGAGACGAGGCGATTCGCCTCCTGGCCTATCGCCCGCTCGGCGGTGAGCGGGCGACGCGGCTATTGCGTGATCCGGTCCTGAGCGAGATCGCCGCCGAGCACGGGGTTACTCCGTTCGAGCTGGCGCTGGCGTGGCTCTCAGATCTTCATCCCGGCGTCGTGCCGCTTCCTGGCGCCACCAGGGAGGTCACCGCGCGCTCGATCGGTCGCGTTGCCGGGATTGCGCTCACGGAAGCCGATCGTGAGCGCCTGGACCGTCGATTTCCCGCCGGTCGGCTGCTCCGGGTTCTTCGCAGCGTTCGCCGGCCGCCGCCTAACGCAGCCGGCGATGTGGTCCTCGTGATGGGAATGCCGGCAGCCGGGAAGAGCACAGTGGCGCGGGAGCTCGAGGCGATCGGGTACGACCGGCTCAACCGCGACGCCCGAGGCGGCGCCATCAGCGAGCTGATTCCCGAGCTGACCGCGGGGCTCGCCCTGGGAAAGCGACACTGGGTCCTGGACAACACGTACCCGACGCGCCAAGCCCGCAACGAGGTCATCGAGTGCGCGTGGGCGGCGGGAGCTCCGGTGCGGTGCGTCTGGCTCAAGACGAATATCGCGGACGGGCAGATCAACGCGATCGAGCGGCTCATCGAGATGCTGGGGCGGCTTCCCGGCCCGGAGGAACTTCGAGACCTCGGTCGGCGGGATCCTCGATGCTTTGGCCCGGACGCGCAGTTCCGCTACGAGCGCACGCTCGAGCCGCCGGTGGAGCAGGAAGGATTCGCGGTGGTCGAGGAGCTGGCCTTCACGCGGCTCCCGAGCCAGGGCCTGGACGGTCGCGCGATCATCCTCGAATACGATGGGGTCTTGTGCGAAAGCGCGAGCAGCGAGGCGGCCATCGTGGCGGCCGAGGACGTGACGATTGGGCCCGTACGGCGGGATACCCTCGCTCGATATCATCGAGACGGGTGGAGGCTTTTCGCCTCCGCTTGGCGACCCCAGGTTGGGCGCGGCGAGCTGAGCGCCGAGGTCGTCGAGCGGTGCTTCGAGCGAACCCGCGAGCTTCTCGGTCTACCGATCGACCTTCGCCACTGTCCCCACGTTGCCGGCCCGCCGGTCTGCTGGTGTCGCAAGCCGCTCCCCGGCCTCGTGCTGGAATTTGCGGCGCGCCACCGACTGCCCGTCGAGCAGTGCATCATCGTCGGCCGCGGAGCCGCCGATCGCACCCTGGCCCATCGTCTCGGCGCGCGCTACCTCGAACCCGAGGAGTTCTTCAGCGGCTGAGCTCGCTCCGCGCCCCCTCGGGATTCGTCGTTCGATGACTCAGTGCGACGGCACCGAGAACGGCCCTGAAACCGATTGCCCGCCGTCGATGAGCTCAATGACCGCGCGGTACTGGCCGGCGCTCAGCTGGCGGATGTCGTCTATGTCCACCGTGGTTCGCGGCGGCAGATTGGTTCGGTCGGGCGGGGCGCAGAGCCGGAGGTCCTCGATCCGCAGCCAAGTCCCGCTGTCGTTCCGCTCCACCTCGATCGGAGTGCACCGAACCCGGATCGTGACCGCGCCGTCGCTGCTGTTGGTGATCCGGGCGCTGATCGTCGTCATCCCATTCTGATTGTCGACCCGAGCCGTTGCCGAAACCTGAAGCCGACCGTCGCTCGACAGGTTGGCTTCGGTCCCGCCCGAGCTCCGGTCGCGCCCGCACGCGACTAACATCATCGCGAGGGCGGCGGATAGCGCGTTACGCAAGTAGCCTCCTTGGAGATGGGCCTGGGCTCGCACCGGCCCTGACCGGTATTTCTCACCGGAAGGACCGGCCCTTTTCCACCCAATCCCGCCAATCAAGAAGACCCTTCCTCTCGCGGAATCGTCACCGAGATCCCGGAGCCTGGCAAGGCCGTCTCCCGATTCGCCACTGGTCGGCCGGCGGCTGTCGTTCGTGACAGCGGGACATAGGATTGGCCTGGGGCAACGTACCGGGCTAACCCGAGGCTCGTCGGAACGGCGGACGGAGCCCCGGTCCGAACCGCGCTAAGGCTGCCTCACGTGTCGCCCCAATACCGGCGCTTCGCCCCGGGCTTCGCGGGCCTGGCAGGCACCTTCGGCATCTTGTCCGGCTCGAGCCAGTTCGTCACCAGCAGGTCCATATACTTCCGGCGGAGCGCCTTGGCGTCGGGTCGCCCGTCCACCACGCGGAACATCCAGCGGAGCCGGTCCAGGCGGACCATGTCGAGCATCCGAAGGCTCAACCGATAGCCCTCGGGGAAGTCGGGCGAGGTATAGCCTAACGTGAGCGAGTCGATCCGTGTGGTTCCGGGGATCGTGCCCGCGAGATCGGCCTGCCGGACGTTTTGATAGCTGATCTCGAACCGGTACGACGGAGCGACCGGATACGGAGTGAACGAGCCGAGCTTCTCGATCGCCGCTTTGGCCGCGCGCTCGATCGCCACCTGGACTAGAGGCTGAGGGATCGTATCGGCCAGCGCGCGCGTCTTCGCCCGCTTCACCACCGCGTATTCGGCCAGCGGGAGCTCTTCTTTGATCTCGCCCTCGAGCACGTCGTCACCCGCGATCATGATGACCGGGATCTTGAACCGCGCCGCGGACAGCGCGATCAGCGCACTCTCGGTGATCCGCGCCCCGTTCACCGTGTAGATCGGTTCGAGCGTCACCGTGTGCGCCATGAACCCGCGCGAGCCGGCGCGCGCGTGCATGCCGACGCAGACGATCGCCTGGTAGGTCGGGTCCATTGCCTCGAGATACGGATCGTATGGCGTATCTCGGAACAGGAACGTGGCGCGCTTGTCCATCTTGTCCACGAGCACGTCGGGGCTCCCGGCGTTGCCGCTGCCGTGCGCGTCGGTGACGACGATCTCGCCGGCGCCGCCGGCCTTGAGCCCCCGGATCGCGGCGTTCACGTCGGCCGTTATGAATTTCCGCGACGCGAAATACTCGGTGTTAGGGTAGAGCACCTGCTGGGGCCGGGCGGCTCCGGAGGAACCGTCCATGTCGACATAGATCAGGACTTTGGGACCGGCCTGCGCGGAGCCGGGGCGAACGGACAGGCCGGCGGCGGCGAGCACGGCGAGAAACAAGACGCGTGAAGGCATTGGCTTGGCGGGTTCGGAGTGGGTCTGAAGGAAACGCGACTGTCGATCATACTCGCCCGGGCGGGCAACGGCCAGCGAAGGGGCCGGTAAGTCTTGTCCCTCACGTCGTTGTCGTAGCTCTGCCCCATGTCCCCTCAGTGCCCCGAAGCGATCAGATGTATCCGCTGGATCCGATTGATCCGCACACCCCGGCCGAGATGATTGCCAACGAGAAACCAGCCCTACGATGATCTCCGCCCGCACGCCCCGAGGATCGCGAGGGGGCTAGTGCCGAGACGGAGAAGCCGGAGGTCCGGATTGGGGTCGAGCTGCGCCGGGAGCCGGCCCCGCAACGAGGACCAGGTCCACCCTGTCCACCGCCTGCGGCCTCGTACGCCGATTGAGGAAACGCAGTGTGGGCCGAGTCACGAGAAAGTGATCGAAGCTCTGGACGGTGCGGGGATCGGGGGCGTCCCGGTTCGGCACCAGCAAGAGGTATGGACGAGCAGTGACGGATCCGGTGTCCGCGAGGTGCTCGATGTACGCGGGTTTCCGAGCCAGGCCGAAATCGAAGCCGGTGTAGTGATGGTCGCGCGGGACGATCACGGCCACGTCGGGATACCGCTCGTTGACGAACCGGGCCGCGATCGGCCCGGCATCGTATTCCAGCATGGTCGGATAGATCCCGCGCTCGAGGTAGAGATTGACCGCCACGGCCGCGAGCACGGAAGTCACCAGCACTTTCACACCTGGACCGCCAGAAGCGCGCCACGCCACCAGCATCGCAACGACCAGCAGCAGCGACGCAATGGTTACACTCGTCGCGTGGTCGGGCCGCGCCAGCCATCCCAAGGCGGCCCCGATGCTCACCATGACGACGAGCAATCCGATCTGTAAGCCATGGAGCAGCCGGACCTCTCCCGGTGACGTCCGCGCGTAGAGCTCGCTCGCCGTTAGGATCGCCATGAATGGGAAGATGATGTTGAGATAGTGCGGCAGCTGAAACCGCGACGCTGAAAACACCACGAACATGAGCGCCGCTCCGAATACCGTGTACCACTCGACCAAAGCGGCCTGCCTGGCCCAAAGCGCTCGCGCCCGGCGCACGGCGGCGAGCACCATGACGAAGCACCAGGGAAGAAACACCCAGAAAAACGTGTGGACGAAGAAGATCCGGCTCCCGCGGCCCTTAGTCTGGTGGATGGGACCGGTGCCGAAGAATCGCCCGAATTGGCTGTCCCACAGGAAGAATCGGGTGCCGGATACGCCCGACCGGTCGAAGACGACCTTCTCCGGGTGCGTGTCGAACTGCACGTGGAGCGCCCACAGCTCGGGCGTGATGCCGATGATTGCCACGATGCCCACGAGCACCCAGCGCCGCCAGTGGATCTTTGGCCCGCCCCGAAGCAGCCAGTTTCCCCCAATAGCCCCCACGACCGGAATGATGGTGAACGGGCCCTTGGAGATCAGGGCGGCCGCGGCGAAGACACCCCCCACAATCGCTGCCGTCAGCCAGCGGTCATCCTCGGCCACGCGGACGAGATACCAGGTGCACGCGATCACGAAGAAGGTCACGTATGGCTCGGCCCGAACGTCGGCGCTCGAGAGGATGGTGTGCTCCGCGGTCAGGAGGATGATCGCGGCCCAGAGGCCGACCGGGCCTCCGTAGAGACGAGTACCCAGGCGGAACGTATAGTAGGCAGCGCCGAAGAGGCAGAGAACGGCCGGCAAACGATACGCCCACACCGAGATGCCGAACAGCCGAAACGACGCGGCGGCAAACCAGAACGGAAGGTGCGGTTTGTCGAGCCAGTCCTGACCCCAGGCGTAGAGGCCGAAGTAGTCCCCGGTTCGCACCATCGCCGCGGCGATGCTGGCATAGAGAGTCGCATCGTCGTCGCCCATGAGCGGCTGGTCGATCGCCACGAGATTGATCAGCACCGCCAAGGCCAACGCGAGCAGGGTCAGTTGCTGGTCCCGCCTCGTTTCACTCATGTGCGGAGTCTACCGCGGCAGGTGTGGTGGGACCACCGCAATGACTCCAGCACAGACGTGAGAGGTGTGCATTTACCCGCGATGAGAGTCGTTGTATGAGAGACAGCTTCGGGCCGCGGGTGGTCCAAGCGGGCGATCAGCGGCGTTCCCGCCGAGTGCTGTAGGATCACGAAGCAACCCTCGAGGAGGAGTCCAATGCTCGAAATGGATGAGCCGACGCACCGGAGCCACGACCGCGAGAGCGCACCGAGTGAGGACGATCAGGCCGGCCGCGCCCCGAAGGATCGGAGCGAGAGCGGGACGAGCCGTCCGGACTCTCCGGACCTCCAGGAAACCCCCCTTCCCGAGGAGTTGACGGGACGCGCGAGCAAGACCGATGAGGACCTCACAGCCCTGTTCGAGAACGAGACGCCCGACCACCTGGTGGATGGCTTTCGCGGTGCGAGCGGCGACGATCCGGACGATGTCGATGTCGAGGACTCGGAGTCACCTAACGACTGAGCCGCGCCCGACGAGACCCGCCTACGACTCGACGTCCAACCCCTCGTAGGCGAGCTCGAGCGTCTCGATCGCGACCTCGCTGTTCTTCGCTTTCAAGTGCGGCCCTTCCCACTTGCACGGCCACGCCTCGTGGAGCTGGAATCGGAGCACCGTGTTACGCGCCCCGTCGAGCAGCGCGATCACAACGGACCGCCGATCGATGAGGCCGTCCATGATCTCCTTCCGCCAGTTCCACAGCTCCTGATTCGTGGTGATCCCTCTCTTGAGCACGATGTTGGTGAACTTCGTGAGGCCCGGCAGTTTGCGGACTCTAGCTTGCTTGTCGGCGCCCTCGCGATACTCGATGACGTCCGTTTCCGTCGCGATACCGGAGCACTCGGTGAATGCCGCGGCGGTCACGCCGTCGATCTCGACCAGAAAGTTAAAAGCTGCGTACGGATCATTTCGCGGCGGCATGGCTAGTCTCCTTGCGGCTCTTTGCGTGCTACCCTGGCCTGCCCGAGCTCGACGTAGACCCTGAGATCGTGGGCGATGCGATCTTGGAATTGACTTCCCTCGCTGTCCCGGTACGAGATGGTCGCGACGATCCGCATCGGCTGCTTCCCCCTGGCGTAGGTCGCCAGTGAGTCGACGAACTGCGAGAACTCTTTCCCGGGCGGCATAAAATCCAGCTTGCGAAAAACCCGCATCTCCGAGATGCACTTGGTCCCGCCGAGCCCGTGGAACGGCTTGTCAAACACGGTCTTCACGAGGTATGCGGGCCGCTCTCCGATGTTCTTCAAGCGAATAGTCAACAAGCCGTCGTCGACGGCAAAGTCCACGATGACGTGCGGACGAAGGGCTGAGGCGGAAGCCGTGGCTGGCATCGTTGATTGTAGTGTCGGTGCGGAATTGTAACCCAGTCACTCGGGGAGGGCCAACGGACCCGAAGCTCGGGATGCCGGACCGTTGCGACTAGCGGAATGTCCCGGGGCTCACCTCGTAGACCAGCTGCGGGCGCCCCGCCTCCTCCTCCGGCGCCCAGAAACCAAGTTGCTCCGCCCACCGATCCGCACGGAGCCGCCGCCCACCGATGGTCAGGAACCCGCCTGCACGGTTCGCGACGACGCCGAGCTTGCGAAGGTCCTCGAGACTCCGGATGGTGGTCGATCGGCGCCCCGCTACGATCCGCCTCGCCGCCACCGGGCCGATGCCCGGAACGCGGACCAGCTCCGCATAGGACGCGGTTCGAACCTCGACCGGGAACCGCTCCGGCGACGCCAGCGCCCAGGTGACTTTGGGATCGCGGGCGAGGGGCAGGTTCCCCTGTTCGTCGTACACGATCTCGCCCGCGCCAAATCCGTAGTCCCGGATCAGATGATCCGCCTGATAGAGCCGCTGCTCGCGTTCGACGGGCGTCGCTCGGACTTGCTCCATCGGCGTGTCGCGGATCGGGCGGAAGGCGCTGAAATGCGCGTGATGCATCCCGCCGCCGCCGTAGATCTCCGCGATCTTGGTGACGATCGTGCGATCGCTGTCGGGCGTCGCGCCGACGACGAACTGCATCGTCATGCCGGCGACCCCGCCGGGATGCAAGGGATCGGGGCGCCTTCCGTCCGCCGCGGTCCCTCGGGCGTGGAGGATGACCGCGCGCAACCGGGAGCTGCTCGGCCTGCTGCCGGTGTCGCTGCTCGTGACCGGTGGCTTCACGGCCGTCTACATCTCGCGCCAGAGCGTGCTCGACTCGGCGACGCTCACCTACGGAGGAGTCTTCCTGGTTCTGTGCCTGGCGATGCACCTTTTCATCAGGCGTACGCTTCCCGACGCCGACCCGTACATGTTTCCGCTCAGCGCCCTGCTTGCCGCGTTCGGGCTGGTGGTCATCTACCGCATCGACCAGGATCTCGCCCGCCAGCAGGCGGGATGGTTCCTGGTCGGCATCGCTCTGTTCGTCGTCACTGTGCTTTGGCTCAGAGACGTGAGGGTGTTGGAGCGCTACCGCTACGTGATCGCCGCCGTCGGGCTGGGGCTGCTGGCCCTGCCGCGCCTTCCCGGCATCGGGTCGCAGGTCAACGGCGCCTACCTCGGTGTGGACATCGGCCCCATCTCGTTCCAGCCAACCGAGTTCTCGAAGCTCTGCATCGTCGTCTTCCTCGCCAGCTACCTGATGGAGCGGGGCGACGT
>JBDTOH010000075.1:0-14833 GCA_039933355.1 Gemmatimonadota bacterium
CGAATCGCGGCGAGATGCTCGCGGACGGCGGCCGGGTCGAACGTCCCGAAGTGGGCCGCGGCCGCCGGAACCGGCGCGCCGACCGGATCGAAATGCGACCAGAGGTCGAGGAATGATTGGCAGAGCTCGTCGGTGAGAGCCATCGGAGCGACTCGCGAGAGGAATCGGGCCCGAGCTCAGGGCCCGGAACGCGTCAGGATTCGATCAGGCCCGCACCTCGGAGTCGTCGCCGAGACTGACCGAGCCGGCGACGCCGTGGAGGACGACCCGGTTTCCGAGCAGGCTGTTGGTCAGCACAACGCTCGTGAGCCGGCAATCCTGGCCCACGACTGAGTTGGCGATCGTGGACCGGTCGACTCGCGTGCCCCGTTCGATCGTCACATCGGGGCCGATGGTGGAATCGGAGATCTCGGCGCCGGCCTCGATCCGAACCGGCTCGTGGATCGTAACGCCGGGGTACGCCGGGTGACCTGCAGCGCCATTCGCGAGCAGAACCGCGTTGGTCTCGAGCAGCGTGTCGAGCTTGCCGCAGTCGTACCACCCGCCCACGGCGGCCGTCAGGATCTTCCTCCCGTGATCGATCATGTGCTGGAACGCGTCGGTCAGAAAGAACTCGCCCTTGTTCTTGGGTTTCCCGAGCGTGTCGTCGATGCCGGCCCACAGCGCTGCGACATCTTTGATGTAGTAGAGGCCGATGTTGGCGAGCTTGGAGATCGGGGTCGAAGGCTTCTCGATGATCTGGGTCATGTAGCCGTCCTTGTCGGTGACCACCACGCCGAAGCGCTGATAGTCCTCGACCTCTTTGGCCCAGATGATCCCGTCGGCGTTCGTTCTCGTGATGAGCGTGAGATCCGCCTCGAAGACGGTGTCCACGAAAATGATCAGCACCGGCTCCTTGACGTACGGCCGGGCCAGATTGATGGCGCCCGCCGTGCCGTCCTGGACCTTCTGCTCGATGAACCGGCTGGGATAGCCGTAGCGACCCGTCGCGTACGCTTCCACCTGTTCCTTGAGGTGCCCGGTGATGAAGATCAGCTCCGAGACCGGCAGCCCTTTGAGCCGATCCATCACCCAGTCCATCACCGGCCGGCCGGCGACCTTGAGCATCGGCTTGGGAACGAGGTGGGTGTGGGGCCGGAGCCGGGTGCCTTTGCCGGCGAGCGGGATGATGACTTGCACCGTTAGGTCCTCCCATAGCGGTCCGCCAGGCGGACCAGGTCGTCGAGCTCCGGCGTGGACGCTTCCAGGACGTCGCTGTCGAGCATCGCTTCGATCTGATGGATCGTGTTAGGCGGGATGTGGAGCGACTCGCCGGCGCGGAAGGGGCGCTCGACGGCCTCCCCCCCGGGGGGCTCGAGCCGAAGGATCAGCTCGCCGACGAGCACGTGCATCGTCTCGTCTTTGACCCGATGGTATTGCCGGCTCAGGATATGGCCCGCCTTCACGTGGAGAATCTTCCCCACATAACGGTCGGTCCTGGCCCAGATCAGCTCGTAGCCCCACGGTTTTTCGACTCGGTAAGGAACCCCGTCTCCCATCACCCCTCCGCCGGCGTGAGCACGAACGACGAAGGGTACGTGATGCATTCGCGGACGCAAACCCCGCAGCCGACGCAGCCTTCGAACTTGAGCACCGGGTGGCCGGCCTCGTCGAGCGAGAGTGCCCGGGGCCCGACCGGGCAGGCGTCGACGCAGACTTGGCAGGGCGTTCCCTCGTAGGTGACGCATCGCTCGGGCACGAACTCGACCTTGCCCAGCCGATACCCTTCCCACCCACGGGTCGGCACGGCCAGCGCTCCCGTGGGACAGGCGCGGGCGCACGGCATGTCGGGGCACACCGTGCACGGCTGGCTCTTGGGATCGATATAGGGTGTCCCGGCCGAGAACCCACCGGAGGGCGGAACGAACAGAATGGCATGGACGGGACACGGCGGGGCACAAGCTCCGCACCGGGTGCAGGCCGCGAGAAACCCGACCTCCGGCAGCGCGCCCGGCGGACGCATCTTGCGGTCCGGAACGAGTCGCTGCTCCGTATCGGCGAGGAGCTTCTCGAACCATTCCCCCATGCTGTCACGAAAGAAATCGCGCCGGTCGCCCGGAAGTTGACGCATCGCTACCTGACGTAAAGCGGAAAGACTCCGCCGGTGAGTCGTTCCAAAAGGCCGCTGAAGATGAGCCCGATGTTCGGCTTGGCTGCCGTGTCGGTCGGGTTCCGGGGATCGTCCGCGGCGGCGGTGTTGAACACCGCGATCACGCCGGTCTCCGACTCAGGCTGAACATAGAAGAATGCGCGGAATGCGGCTTGGCTTCCGGTGTGGCCGATGAGCCGATAGCTCGGCAGCTCGAGCACGAAGAAGCTGAGCCCGACCGACGTCTTGGCCGGCCCTTCTTGTCCGGCCGGGACGACCGGCTGCCACATCTCCCGCAGCGTCTCCGGCTTGAGGACGCCGCGCGCGGCCGCCGACAGGCCTGGCGCACCGACCAGGAACTTGAGGTATTTGGCCATGTCGGTGAGCGGCGCGTTGAGCCCGCCGTTCGCCGTCGTGATCCCGGTGTCGAAGTCGAGACCGTTAGGTACCGGCGTGCCGCTGCGGAGGTCGTAGTTGTTGGAGCGCTGGGGCAGGAGATGGTAGGGCGTGAGGTCGTAGTAGCTCTCGTACATGCCGAGCGGCTTGAAGATGTTCTTGTCGATGTAGGTCTCGTAGTCGTCGCCGCTCAGCTGCTCGAGCACCTTGCCGAGAAAAATGACGCCGGGATTCGAGTAGGAGTAGCGCGACCCGGGCTTGAAGAGGATCTCCGTATAGGGCAACATCGCCACGAGCTGGGACCACTCAGTCGGCTCGAACGGGTGCCACGGTTTGTCGCCGCCCCAGGGCCAGGTTGGATTCCTGAATCCGGACGAATGACTCATGAGGTGGCGCAGCGTGATCTCGCCGACATCGCCGAATGAATCGTGGACTTGCCTGAGCTCGGGAAGGTATTTCACGATCGGGTCCGCGACGCTCAGGCGTCCCCGCTCTTTCATCTGCATGATCCCGATCCCCGTCAGCGTCTTGGTGATCGAGCCATAGTGGAAGATCGTCCGTGCGTCGACCTTGCGGCCGGTGGCGAGGTCGGCAAAACCGTGCACGTCGTGCGCGAGCGTCGTGTCCCCGTGAAAGAAGAGGATCGCCCCACCGACCACGCCTTGCTCATTCAGCGTCGTATGAAAAAACTCGCGCACTGGGGTCCACGCGGCCTCGAACCGGTTGGATTTTGAGGGTTGCTGGCCGGTCGCAGGCACCGCCGCGACGCCGATCACCCACCCCACTGCAAGAAGTTGCCGTCCCGCCCGAAGAGGCCCGAAGCCGCTCATCCGTCCGTCCGTTCATTCGTGGGAGCCAAGGGTGGGAATCTAGCGCTTCGCGCAGGGCCCGCGCTCAGGCGCGCTGGGCTTGGATTCGGCAGCCAAGTTGCATACAGTTCTGATCTCACCGTGGCCGTCGCAATTCAACCTGTCCTTGCCTCCAGTCGAGGGCGGCGGGAACCCTCATGTCAAGGCATGGTCCCAGTAGGGCCATGTAGCCGGGAGATCGCGTGTTCGTTGCTCCGTTGCTCTTGTTGTTGCAGGTTCCAGCCTCAACTCCGCTCGCGACCGACTCCCTCGTGCACCGTAACGGCCGGGTTCCCCGGGCGGCGGTCGCGACGCTGACAAAAGACCCTATCAAGCTCGACGGCAAGCTGGACGAGGCTGCCTGGGCAACGGCTCGGGTCGAGTCCGGCTTTCGGCGGGATGTCCCAAGTGATGGAAAGCCAGCCGCGCAAAATACCGAGGTTCGGGTTCTCTACGACCGCGAAAACCTCTATATCGGAGCCCGCCTTCACGACGACCGGCCGGCATTGGTCTCGCGGCGGCTCAGCCGGCGCGACTCCTTCGAGAATTTCAACGACGTGTTCTTCGTCCTCATCGACTCGTATCACGACCATCGGAGCCAGTTCATCTTCGGCGTCACGCCGGCCGGCGAGCGGCGCGATGCCGCGACCACCGGTGACGGCGGATCGCTCGACGTCGGGTGGGATCCCGTCTGGGAGGCGAAGACCCATCTCGATTCGCTGGGATGGACCGCAGAGATGCGAATTCCGTTCTCTCAGCTCAGGTTCCCATCTGGGAGCCACCAGATCTGGGGCATTCAGTTTCGCCGCGACATCGTCCGCGCCGGCGAGGCGGTCGACTGGAACTGGTCGCCGCGGACCGAGGCGGGGAGCGTGTCGAAGTACGGCCATCTCCTGGGGCTTACGGATATTCCCGCCCCCAAGCGGCTCGAGCTTCTGCCCTACGGCTTGAGCCAAGCCCGTCTGACCCAAGGAGCCGACCGCCGGAACCCGTTTGACGACGGCAGCGTGTCATCGGCGACCGCCGGCGTCGACCTCAAGTACGGCATCACGAGCGATCTCACGCTGAACGCGACGATCAACCCCGACTTCGGTCAGGTCGAGGCGGATCCATCGGTCGTCAACCTCACGGCGTTCGAAACGTTCTTCCAGGAACGCCGGCCGTTCTTCGTCGAGGGGTCTGGCCTCTTCGATTTCCGCTCGGCGCTCGACGAGACCCGCTTTTTCTATTCGCGCCGGATCGGGCGGTCACCCTCGTTGTACGCGGGCACCACCGCGCCGTACGTCGATGCGCCGTTTCAGACTGCCATCCTCGGCGCCGCGAAGTTATCGGGCCGGACCCATTCGGGATGGTCGATCGGTGCCTTCGAGGCCCTGACCGGGCGCGAGACGGCGCGCCGGTCCGACGCCCTCGGGCAGCGGTTGGGCAGCGTCACTGTTGAGCCCCTCACCAACTACGCTGTGGTCAGGCTCCGCCACGAAAATCCGCAGGGCTCGACCGGCCTCGGGTTTTTCGCCTCGGGAGTCAATCGCAAGCTCGACGATCCGATCCGGGACTCGCTCCGATCGTCGGCGTATACGTTAGGCGCAGACCTCTACCACCGGTTCGCCCGGAATGCCTACCAGATCAACGGGATGTTCGGCGCCTCGGTAGTGAACGGCTCGCCCGTTTCCATCGCCGCCACGCAGGCCTCCTCGGCCCGGTACTATCAGCGCCCCGATCAGGGCTATGTCCAGTTCGACCCGACGCGCAGCTCGTTGAGCGGGTACGCGGGCGAGCTTCGGTTTCAACGGGTCGAGGGAAACTGGCCTTACTCGGTCGGCGGGAGCGTCAAGTCCCCGGGCCTCGAGACGAACGACGCCGGCTTTCTCACTGAGACCGACCGGGTCACGCTCGGAGCCGAAGCCGGGCGCGTGTGGGTTTCGCCGGGCAAGGCCTTTCGTGCGGCATCGATCAATCTCGCCGGCGCCCAGCAACTCAACTTCGCGGGCACCAGCGTCTACCGGCACGCCACCGCTTTTGCCCAGGGCAGCTTCCATAACTTCGTATCGGTATCGGCGCTCGTGGACCGGGAGTTTCGCGCCCTGTCCGATCGCGAGACCAGAGGTGGTCCGCTGATCGAACGGCCGTCGACTTGGAGCATCGGTTCGAACATCGCGACCGACTCGCGCAAGCTGCTCTCATTCGGCGCCGGCGCCCAATACAAGTGGGACGAGCGCGGCGGCAAGCAGTGGTCACTCGGGCCGGCCGTCACGTTCCAATCGCGCGGCCGGATGAATTTCCAGATCTCGCCGAGCTATGCGGAGAGCCGGAGCCGGGCATTCTATGTGACCCAGGAGGCCGACCCGCTGGCGACCTCGACCTTCGGCGGCCGATATGTCTTCGCGGATCTCAAGCAGCACACCGTGAGCGTGAGCGCCCGGCTCAACGTCTACTTCACACCGAGCTTGACGCTGCAGCTGTACGCGCAGCCGTTCGTCGCCACCGGCGCCTACACCGAGTTCAAGGAGCTGGCCGCACCGCGGACCTACACCTTCCGGCCCTACGGATCCGCCGGCTCGTCGATCGCGCTCGACTCGGCCTCGAACGTCTTCACGGTCGATCCCGACGGCTCGGGCGGCGCGCCCGCGTTCCAGTTCGGCAATCCGGATTTCAGGATTCGTTCGCTTCGGAGCAACCTGGTCCTCCGGTGGGAATACCGGCCCGGGTCGACGCTGTTCCTCGTGTGGAATCAGAATCGCTTCAACTTTGCCGCCGATCCCCGCTTCCGCGCCCTCCGAGACCTGGGCGGGATCTTCAGCGACGATATGCAGAATGTGTTTTTGGTGAAGGTGAATTACTACCTGAGCAAGTAGGAGGGAATGGGGAATCGGGAATCGGGCTCGACTCTCTATTCCCTACTCCCTAACCCTATCTCCCCGCCACCGTCCCCTTCCCGTCCCCCTTCAGCCAGTACTCGAACCACTGCCGGAGCCTGCCTAACCGGTCCACCAGGAGCCACGGCTCGCCGGTGCGGCTCAGGTCGTGGTTGGACCGCGGATACCGGACGAACTCGACCGGCACACCCTGCTTCTTGAGCGCGATGAACCACTGATCCGCGTCGGCGATCGGGGTGCGGTGATCTTCTTCCGACTGCACCATCAGGGTCGGCGTCCTGACCCGGTTCACGAAGCGAATCGGCGAGACGCTGTCGTAGATCGCGGGATTCTCCCAGGGGCGCCCATAGAACTCGAACTCCGTCAGGTCTTGCGCGTCCGAGCCCCCGTACCACGACCACCAGTTACTGATCATCCGGTCCGTCTGGGCGGCCTTGAAGCGGGTGGTCTTGGTCGTGATCCAGGCCGTCATGAAGCCACCGTAGGAGCCGCCGGTAATCCCCATCCGAGTCGAGTCCACGTCAGGCCGCTTCGCCGCGACGTCGACCGCCTTCATGATGTCTTGCATGTCCTCCGCACCCCACCGGCCCCGGCTCGCGTAGGTGAACGCGGCGCCGTAGCTGCTCGAGCCGCGCGGGTTAGTCGAGAGCACCCACATGCCGGCCCCGGTGAGGTTGTGGAACTCGTCGAACCAGTTCTCGCCGTAGGCGCCGTGAGGGCCGCCGTGAATGTAGAGCACGAGCGGATACTTCTTGCCCGGCTCGTACCCGTACGGCTTCTGCATCCACGCCTCGATCTCGAGGCCGCCCACGCTCTTGTACGTGAATCGCTCCGCCTCCGGCCACGCGATCTCGGCATTGAGCTTGTCGTTGAATTTCGTGAGCCGCCGTTCGTCGCTGCCGTCCGCGTTGGCGATGAACAGCTCGGTCGGCTGGGTGACCGACGTCGCGACGTAGGCGAGGACCTTGCCCTCCGGATCGGTGCTCACACCGAACATGCGGCGGCGCCCGCCGACGACTTCCCGCAGTTGCCTGCTCGGCGGGTCGAGCGCGAAGATCGCGTCGCGCCCGCCTACCGCCGCGCTCAGCATCATCCGGCCCGAGGGAAGCCACCGGAACCAGTTGGGCTCGTACTGCCAGGTGCCTAACAGTTCCCGGACCGCTCCGGTCTCGACCGTCGCGACGTACAGCCGCACCGGCGCCACCCGAGTGACCTGGGAGAGAAACGCGATCTCTTTTCCGTTCGGCGACCACACCAGATTGCCTTCGCCCCCGTTCTGGGTCGTGAGCCGATTCGGCGTGCCGCCCTGCGCCGGCATCACGAAGATGTCCTCGTCGTTCCGGGGCGCTTCGTTCCGCTTGGCGTCATAGGGAAGCCGAGCCAGCGAGTCCCGCGCGGCCCGCGCGGCGGAGTCCGGCCGCAAAGCGGGGTCCGCGGTGAACGCGATCCATTGGCCGTCCCTCGACACCGCGACATCTCCGTGCGAGTACCTGGTATCGGTGACCTGGGTTTTCGCTCCGTCGCCGACCGGCCGGATCCAGATCTGCTGCGCATTCCACCGGCGAGCCTCGCGGAGGCTGGGAACGAAGCCCTGACCGTTGACCTTGTAAACCATGTCGGTGATTTGGCGTCCGTCGAATCGTGCCGGGTCCACCGGCTTCGTGATCGCGGCGAACGGAGGCCGCGCCATCGGCTGCATCTTCTCGTACGCGTCCTTCGCGGTCGAGTCGCGGGCCGGCCCGTCGAGCGAGTCCGCCCAGGCCACCACGCGCCCGTCGGTCGAGTAGGAACCCATGGGCAGGCTGTCGACCTCGAACGCTTCACCGCTCGGCCGGTCCATCCGAAGCGCCCAGATCCGCGCTTTGCTCCCCGGCCGGGACGACGTGAACAACAACAGCCTTCCATCGGGCGACCAGCGCGCGTTCGAGCTCTCGACGCTCGGACTCGTGAGCCGGATCGGGTCGCCTCCATCCACGCTGCTGAGCCAGATCTCGCTGTGCCGCCGGTTCTCGGCCTCTTTCACCGTGGTGACGGTGACCGCCACCCACTTCCCGTCCGGAGACACCGCGGGCCCGGCCAAGGTCGTTAGGCGGTACCAGTCCTTCGGCGTGAACGCTCGTCCCTGGGCCGAAGCCGGAACACTCACGAGCAGAGCGAGACCAATGAGCAGGAGCGGCTGTTTCATGACGGAATTCCTCGAGGCAATGCGGAACCTGACCACAAGCTTCACGAAAGAGATACAACGCCGGAATCACAAGGGATAGGGCCGCTCCGCCCTTCGCTCATAACGCCGGCAACACCGCAAACACCCACCGCAGCTTGAAGTCGCTACGGCTCCCGGTTCCCGCGCCGATCGCACGATCGGGCTGGAGGACGAAGATGGGAAAGTCGAACCGGGTCACGAACGTCGTCTGACCGACATGATGCCAGAGCCGAATCCCGATGCCGGCGTCGGCGGCGAGGTGGTCCTCCTGCCGAATCGTGAAGAACCCGTCCGTGTACCCCAGGTCTCCGAACGCGGCTATTCGGACATCGCGGAACAGCTTTGCCTTGGGCCGGACCACGACCGAGCGCTCGAGCTCACCCGTGACGGCGGCGATCGCGGTGACACCGAGCGACGGATCGTACCCGCGCAGGTCGCCGCCGCCGGGATGCTGGAAGTGCACGTCGTCGCCCCGAAGCAGACTCCCGGCCGAGCGGGTTAACGGATGCCGAAGCTGCTGGTACGGATCGGCCCCCGCTACGTAGAACCAGCGTTGCCGAACCGGATCGTCCTCGCCTCGGACAAGACCGCCGAACACCCGGAAACCGACATGCCACCGGCCGCCCAGCTCGCGCTTCGCGGTCGCCTCGGCGGAGCCGCGGAAGTAGGGCTGAGTATCGTATCGCTTGGCCGTCGTGGCTCCGGGACCGCCGTTCCGGTATTCGACGCCGCCACCTAACGACAGCTTCCCGGAGACCTGCCAGGCGCCCCGCTGTTCGGCGGAGCGGTACCAGGCCTGACCCTCCACCGTTCCCGCGTTCTCGTACTCGGCGGGGTTCAGATATCGCATGTCATGGGTGGCGACCCAATTCACCGAGTAGCCGAGGTGGGTCGTCGGGCCGAAGGTGAGATGCCCCTTGCGCTGCTGCTCGAAGCTCACACCGGCGCCGCTCCGACCCTCGACATCGAACGCCTCGAAGCGGATCGTCGCTCGCGGGATCCGGAGCCAGGTCGGGTTCGTCAGCCCCAGGTACCCGTGAAGCGACGGCTCGGAGCCGGAAGCTCGCCGGGTCGAGACGCTGGGCTCGAGCACCAGCTCGTCGAATCGGCCCAGGTAATTCTGCCGCGCGCGCATGCCTAACGTGAGACCGCCCTCGTCGTTGTACCACACCTCGGGAAGCAGCGCCGTCGTGAGGCGGTCGCGTCGGGCCCGCGTGCTGAACACCGGATCGAGATAGAATTCGTGCTTCGGGTTACGGAGGACCCAGCCGAACAGGTTTCGCGTCGCCCGGTTGTTCAGCATGTTCCAGTCGTGCGAGCGCACGCGCGGGTCGATCACCACTTCGCGCGGCCGCTCCCGAGTCACCAGCGTCACCCACTCGCGGTCGGCCACGCCGTCAATCCTGACAGCGGCCGAGTCGTGCTTGCTCCGCGCGACCACATCGACCGGGAACATCCCGGGACCCCTTCGGAGCACTTCGACCCGCGTCTCCCAACCCGCGCCCGCCCGCTTCGTCTTTACTTTCCCGACCGCGTAGTCGTACAGCTCGGTCGTGTGGAGCCACTGTCCGAAGAACGCCGACAGGTCCCGCTTCGACACCTCCTCGGCCACCGCGCGGAACGCGGCCTCGTCGACGTGCTTGAGCTTCCACCGCTCGTAGTACGTGCGGAGAATCTGCTTCATCACCGGCTCCCCCACGATCTCGCGGAGCTGATGATAGAACAGCTCGCCCCGCCCGTAGATCATCGCGCCGTAGGTCGCGAAGTCGCGGTATTTCTCGCTGACCAAGCTGGTCGGCTCGGACCATTGGTCGAGGTCCATCATGAGGATCTGGCGCTCGTTGCTCTCGTAGAAGCCGCCCGGCGCCCCGTGCGCTTCGTAGAACCAAGTTGACTGGAAGCTGGTGAACCCCTCGTCGAGATAGCCTTCGCGCCACTCGTTGCTCGCCAGAATTCCCATCAAGTAGTTGTGACCGAGCTCGTGGAGGATGAGACCCAGCCCCGGCGAACCGTCGTGAATCATCATCGGAAACTCAGTCCCGCCGCCTTCGATCCGGTGCACGTTGGTGATTTGGGGCCAGGGAAATTTGCCGAAGAGGCCGTCGAGCCACTCGAGCGCGATCGCGGTGTTCTTGACCGCGACGCCTCCGCCCCAGGACTTCTCGTCCCCCGGCTGATAGAGCACGTGGACCGCGACCCCGCCCCACTTCCCGCCCTCGTATCGGTAATCGGGCCGCATCGACATGGCGAAGTGATGCACGTCTTCGGCGCGCCACACGATGGTCTTGCGCCCCGGCGCCCGGGGTGAGCAGGCCGCGCTCGAAAGCGAAGCGAGCGCCGCCGGATAGTGATCGCGCTGATACTCCACCGGCTGGGACGGGTTCTGGTTCGCGCGGTCCCAGCCCGGGTCGCCACAGAGCGCGACGCCGGTGGAGCCGACGACTTGATCGTCGGGAACGTCGAGCGCGACCGTGAAGTCGCCGAAGTCGCCATAGAACTCACCCGCGGGATAGAGCGGATGCTCCTGCCATCCGAGCTTGTCGTAGGCGACGACCCGCGGATACCACTGGGCGAAGTCGAAGGCCCGCCCCTGGCGGCCTTGGCGGCGCGGCACGGTCGAGGGTCGAGCGTCCCAATCGAGCTCGGCGACGAGCGAATCTCCGGGCGCGAGCGGCGCCGGCAGCACGAAGCGGACGATCGTGCTGTCGGGCGCGAACGGATAGATCGGAGTGACCGCGCGGCCCATGAGGCGAACGTTCGACACATGGTTGGATGCGAAGTCCGGGTCTCGGAGGTCGTTGAAGCGGCGGTTGTGCTCGACGCTGTCAACGCCCGCCCACCGCGACCCCGGGCGGAAGGCGTTGAGATACAGATGGAACGAGAACGTCGTGAGCGAGTCGGGGGAGTTGTTGCGATAGATCAGCTTCTCGGTCCCACCCAGTACGCCCCGAGCCTCGTCGAGTCGCGCGTCGATCTCGTAGGAGATGTGCTGCTGCCAATAAGGAGCCGGGCCGGAAACCGCGGGCGAGGCGACCTGCAGAAGGCCGAGCAATACGAGCATGGACGAGTCCGCCGCTGAGGTCGCGGAAGGAGGAAGGGCCGGTGATCGGCCAGGAGATCGAAGCGCTCAATTCTACGATGATTTGTTTTTCGCTGTTTCCCCGAAACGCAATGCGCCCCGAGGGATCTGGACCCTCTGGGCGCGGAGATGTCGATCGAGCACGGGGTCTAGCGGCGGACGCGTTTCCAGAGCCCCGCGACGGCGAGACCGATGAGTCCGATCCCAATGAGCCCCATGGTCGCGGGCTCGGGCACCGTGGATATCGGGGGAACCTGACCTCGTGCCGCAGGGCTCAACGCCGGCGTCAAGCTAAAGCCGGATCCTTTGATCGCGAGCACGAACGGCTGCTGCCCGGGCGCGAGGCCGTTGCTCAACGATGCGCTGGACCAGGATCCGTGCGGCGTGGAAAGGATCGAGCCCAGAGCGCCCGAGAACGCTCCTTTCTGGTTCTTGCCCTGCTGAGCATTCAAGCTCGACGAGCCCAGTAACGCAGCGACCACACTGGCGCCAACCACTCGGCGGAGCATGTCCTTCATGCCTGTTGTCTCCAGAATGCTGCTGATCGGGGATGGATGCTGACTCATTTCGATGCAGGAAACATTCCCTGAAGAGGTGGACTGAGATGCCCATAAGACGCTGATGAACTCAACCTTACGGCGGGTTTTGCGAACAGGAATTGCGGCAAAACAACGATAGTGTTGTTGGATTCATCCATCACTACAAAAACCGTGGGGCCCGTTCCACGTCGAATCGGCGCTGCGGTCTCTTCCCAGCGAATAAAGAGGGGGAGCTCGGCAAGCTCCCCCCTCGGTCCTCGTCCCTGGCTCCGAGACCCTCAGCGGGTCAATTGCTGCCTCAGCCGGACCAACTTCCGCCGAACCGAGCCGTCCATCACCCGATCCGCCACCCGAACGATCGTCCCGCCCAGAATGCCTGGCTCGACCGAGAAGGTGGCGACGATCTCTTTGCTCAGGTTCTTGGCCAAGGCATCGATGATCGCCTGTTTGAGGGCCGCATCGGGCTCCCGCGCCAAGACGACCGAGGCCCGGACCCGATTGAAGTTCCGGTCGACGAGATCGCCATAGGCCCGCGCGATATCGCCGAACATCGCCTGCCGGTTCCGCTTGACGACGGCCTGCAGGTAGAGCTGGAATTCCCGAGGCGCGCCGGCCTGGCCAAGCGATTTGGCCAACACCTCAGCCTTGCGCGCCTTGGTGACGCGAGGGCTCATCAAAACCGACTGCAGCTGCGGCGTGCTTTCTACCGCCGCCGCTGTGGCTTCGAGGAATGCCCCGTACGCCTCGAGCTGACCCGACTTCTGGGCCAGCTCGAACAATGCCTCGGCGTAGTTCTCGGCGATCGCGGAGCCGCTCAATGGGTCGTCTCCACCTTGCTCAAGTAGTCCATCACGATCTTGCGGTCCTGATCGGCGTCGAGTCGCTGCCCGATCACCCGACCGGCCGCGCCGAGGGCAAGGTCGATCGCCTCGCGCCGGAGCTCGGCGATGGCCTTTTCCTGCTCTGCGACGATCTCGCGGCGGGCCCGCTCGAGCAGTGCTTCCTGCTCGGCCTTGGTCTTCTCGATCGCGGCCGCGCGCTCTTTTTCCATCACGGCCTTGGCCTCCGCCAGCATCGTCTGCGCGGCGTTGCGGGCTTCCGCCGTGAGCTTCTTCTGCTCTTCCAGAAGCGTCCGGGCCTCGGTGTTCATCTTCTCAGCCTGACTGAGCTGGTCCGCGATCTTCTGCTCGCGCTGTTCGGTCGCCTTGAGGATCTGGGGCCACGCGTACCGGCGCAACACCAAGAACAGCGCGATGAACACGATCCAGGTCCAGATAATGAGACCCGGATTCACGGCGAAGGGCCCCGCGCTGGCACCATGCTCGGCTTCTTGAATCGCGGCGAGCACAGGAAGCAGAGGTGACATCATGAGCTCGTTAGATGAGCTTGAACAACAGGGCAAACACCAGCGCGATGATCGTGGAGCCTTCGAGCAAGATGGCGAACAACAGCGCACCGGCTCGGATCTCGCCCGACGCTTCCGGCTGCCGCGCGATCGCCTCCGCCACCGAGCCACCGATCCGGCCCATGCCGATACCGAGTCCGACGATTGCGAGCCCGATGCCGATACCGGCGCCGAGGAGCGCGTTCACGTTCTTGGCTGCAATCGGGTCCATCGCGGCCTGCATCAACGCCAACATGTTCAACATGGAGCAGTCCTCTCTGTCAATCGAAGAGTAAATGTCGCTCGCGCTCCCCGGACCAGCACGAACCGTCTCTCCATCGGTTCAGCATCCAGGCATCCGCCCTCGACCCCAAGGCCGGCGGACATCTCCAGTCATTCGACCGGATACAAAGGGAATCGGCGGTAAGCGCCCAGACCGACCCCTGCCCCTCTATTTCCTATTCGCTAACCCTTAATGCTCGACCTGCATCATCCCGATGAACGTCGCGGTGAGCAGCGCAAAGACATAGGCCTGGAGGAACGCAACGAACAGCTCCAGGGCCATGATCGCGAGCACCAGCGACGCGGTGGTCGCGCCGATCAAATAGTTCCAGCCGGAAAGGTGTCCGAACAGGAAGATGATGCCGAACAGCGAGAGGATCACGAAGTGACCGGCCACCATGGTGCCGAAGAGCCGGATCGCGAGGGCGAACCCTTTGGTGAACTTCCCGACCAGCTCGATCGGCGCCAGGAAGATGGACGCGAGAATGCCGCCGACTTTGCCCAGACCGTCGATATGAATGAAGATGGTCCCCAGATATCCCTTGAGACCGAGCTTCCGCATGCCGCTGATCTCGACCACGAGGAACACTACAATCGCGAGCGCGGCGGTGACGGCGAGGTTGGCGGTCGCGGCAGCCCCCCAGGGCATCAGCCCGAGGAGGTTCATGTAGAGCACGAAGAAGAACAGGGTGAGGACGAGGGGCGCGAACTTGGGGCCGTCGTGCCCGATGTTCGCAATCGCGATGTCGTTCCGGACGAACAGCACGAGGCCTTCCATGGCGGCCGCGAAGCCCTTCGGCGCCTGCTCATGGGCCTTCTGACGGGCCAGTCCCCGCACCGTCATCCGCATGGTGATGAATACGAGCACCGCGCCGAGCAGCATGAACAGCATCTGCCTGGTGGGGGTGAGATTGAACGTCAGCCCAGCGATATGGATGTCGGGCCACTTGTGCCAATGCAGCACAAACCGATCGTCGAAAATCCCCTCGAGCCCGAACGCGTACTGATCGGACGTGTGGTGGAGGACGAGCTCGCCGACGTTAACGGGTTCCTGCATCATCGAATCAGCCGTGCCTCAAAGAAGAGCAATGGAACCAT
>JBDTOH010000076.1:0-14721 GCA_039933355.1 Gemmatimonadota bacterium
TGGCCGCCCTGAATCCACCGGCGGACCTGAAGGATCGGGACCACTCGATCGGAGAGTCTTGGCATGCATCGGTATCGTACCGCTGGCGGAGCGGACGGGCAACCGGCAATTGTCTGTTCTCGGGAGCAGCGAAACCGACCCAGGGCATCTCGTCTGCGACGTCCGAGGGCCGCGAAGTAGATCCTTCGCTGACGCTCGGGATGCCAGTTGGGTCGGCACGGCACCGGATACTAGACACGTCGCAGTCTTGGGTGAAGATTCTTCGAATATGTCGAAGCCCGCCGCTCGGATCACCGATATGCACGTCTGCCCGATGCAGACGCCCGCGGTTGTGCCGATCCCGCATGTCGGCGGGCCGATCATCCCACCTGGCGCAATCCAGATCCTCATCGGCGGGATGCCGGCCGCTCGAGTCGGCGACATGTGCGTCTGCGTCGGGCCGCCGGATGCGGTCGCGATGGGTTCGACCACCGTTTTGTTCGCGGGTCAGCCTGCGGCCCGTATGGGCGACCAGACAACGCACGGCGGGGCGATCGTCGGTGGCTTTCCTCAAGTCCTAATCGGCGACACGGGGAACGGCTCGGGCAGCCCGGCGGCGCTCACGATGGGAGCCGCGCGAGCAAAGGGCACTCCGTTCACCGAGACGAATTGCGGCGTCAAAGGACTCCTGCAGCAGGGCATCGGCGCGCTGACGACGGCTTCTCCCGACCCGACGAAGGGCCATTTCATCGAGCTCGAGCTCGTCGATCAGCGCGGGAAGCCGGTTCCGTTCGAGCGCTTCCGCGTGTTCCCGCCTAACAAAGGGAAGCCGATCGACGGGACCCTGGACCTGAACGGCTTCGCGCGGCTGAACGGGCTCGATCCGGGCATCTGTACGATCACGTTCCCGGATCTCGACGCCGCGACCTGGCAACCGCTCGACGGTCCGCCCGGCCGGCGCGGAACCCCGCCACCGCCCGTGATCATCCGCCGTCCCAAGTTCAAGCCGAAATCGGCCACGCTCAAGGCGTTGGGCCGGCCGGGCCTGCGACCCGGTTCGCTCACGATCGATTTCCTCACCCGGCCGGGCGTCAAGCCGGCCTCGGCGAAGGTCTCATTTCTGGCGCGACCGGGAATCAAGCCGGCCTTGGGCAAAGTGATCGTGCTCCGAGTCATCATCGACGAGCCGACGGTCCGGCTCGACTCGGTCAAGGCCGTCGTCATTCGGGCGCCCTCGGCGAATCCCGCGTCAGCCAAAGCGGTCGTCATCGGCGCCCCGAAGGTCGTGCTCGATTCTCCCAAGGCGCGAGTGATCAAAGCGCCGACCGCGGACCCGACCTCCGCCAAAGCCCAGGTCATCGCGGCGCCGTCGATCAACCCGACCTCGGTGAAGGCAAAAATCATCTAACCCGGTGGTGGAGACATGCTGAAGCTCGACGTGAGCCTCGATGATGAGGTCGACCTGACATTCAAGCTCAATGTGAAGATCGCCGACGTGCAGAAGCTGACCCAGAAGAAATTCTTCACGCAGTTCGGGCTGACGATGTCGGTAACTCGGTCTGGGCTCGCGTTCTCGAGCTCCGACGGTATTACGCCGACTCAAAAGGCGGTCACGACAGACGACCAGGATCTCACGTTTCGCCTCCGGTTCAATTTCCCGGCAAAGCAGATCGGCCCGCGCAGCGTGGGAATCGAGAAGGGCGACGAGGTCATCATTGTTGGCTTCTACACGTCGGACAACGATGGGAGGTCGACCTCGGGCGAGTCCTTCGACCTGGCGACTTTCACCATCAAGAAGACCTGAGCGGAGACCCCTATGGCGGACGTCCCGAAGTTCGAGCTCAAAGTAGGGCAGGAGGTCGAGCTGACGTATCAGCTCGACTTCAAGAGCGCCGAGGTGAAGCGGCTTCCCGACGCGGCGTTCTTCAGCAGCGTCAAGACGTTCATTCAGGAGGAAACCGGTCAGTTGACGCCGGCGTCGGCCGCCCGGTGCTTCTCGAAGCCCTCCGACACGGTCAAGATCACCCAGGACGATCAGGTGATTAAACTGGTCTCTCGGGTGACCGACACCAACATCGACCGTAAAGCGCCGTTCGACGTGTTCGCGCTCTACACCGACGGAACCAATCCAGCCCCCGGTGAGGCGCCTACGCTGATCGCCAACCTCGTGGTGCGCGGGCGTGACTAACCCGGACGTCAGTACCGACCAGCACCTCGTTGCCGCCGGAGATCATCTTTCGCGGGTGGCGGTGGTCCATCGCTTCCGCTCGTTCGCGCCCCTGTGGAACGATCCGGGCAATGCGGCGCTTCGGCAAATAAGGCATACGCCGCACATTCTGGCGACCGGCGATGTGGTGCAGGTTCCTCCGCTCGCCACTCAAGAGGTGGACCGGGAGACCGACAAGCGCCACAAGTTCAAGGTCGAGCTGCATCGATTGGTGCTCAGGATCAAGCCTCGGCGATGGCTGGACGAGAAGGACGACGCGCCGCCGAGCGACGTGCTTCTGGATGGGAAGCCGGTGCTGTTCATCGCCGGTGCGGAGGGTGAGGTCGAGATCCCGATCGAAGCGCTGTCGGACCGGGTCACGTTCAAGTTTCCAAGCCGGGACATTCTGGTCCGGCTCGGTCAGCTCCAGCCGATCGATGTCGTGGCGGGTCAGCGGGAGCGGCTCAACAACCTCGGCTACTCCGCGGGAGATTCGGACGATCCGACCAAGCTTGCGTTCCGGTCGGCGGTCGAGGAGCTCCAGTGCGACCAACACCTCGAGGTGGACGGGAAGTGCGGGCCGGCCACCCAGGCCCGGCTGGCGAAGGTCTACGGGTGTTAGGCTATGGAACCGCCCGGAACGCGTAGACCGACCGGGCCGCTCCCACCAGGAGAAGGCCGTTAGGCGCGAGGATCGGCGCCGTGAGCCCGGGCTCCGGCAGCTCCGCGATCTCCCGGGGTGGCTCGACGCCCCGGACCGCGTAGATCTTGCCTCCGGCGGTGATCAGGAGATTGTCGTCGGCGGTGATCGTCGCCCCGCGGATCCCTTCCAGCTTGTGATCCCACGCGACCTGGCCGTGAGGGTCGATCGCGACGACGTGATTCGCCTCGGCCAGATAGACCATCTGGTCGTAACCGAGGATCGGCGGAGCCACGAGTGTAAGCAGATCGGCGGACAGGGCAACGTCGAGGAACCGTCCGCCGTCCGGGTTGAGGCCCCACAGTCGCGCCCCTTCAGCGGTTTCCACCACCAGGTACGCATTGCCGCGTTCGTCCAGGCTCATCGCCGCGGGCCGAAACTCGTCCCGGAACCCGGCAACCAACGCGAGGTGCTCGTCGGCCACGCCAATCCAGCCGCGGGTCGCGAGAACGGTTCGGCCTGGGACGGCGGCGACGGTGACGTCACTCTCGTTCCGGATGAGCTCGCCCACGCGTTTCACCGCGAGGGAGCCTAGCTCGTTGACCGCGACGTTCGCGGGAACTCGGTACCGCTCAACGGTCGTCCGCTTGAGCGCGTCGGCGGCGTGCGGAGGCTTCTCGTCGAGCACCGAGATGATCGTGATCTCGTCGCCGACCCGGTTGATCGCGAATCGGATCATCCCATCGAACAGCGTCATCAACTTCCAGCGCCGTTGGCCCGCTCCCAGCGTGAACGCGGCAAGGAAGCCGTCTCCGTCATCGGCATAGAACACTCCGCGAGCGGGATCGATCGTGAGCGCGGCCGGACCCATCCGACCGTCGGCGACCGGGTCGCCGTTCGGCTTGAGCAACTCCCACGCTCCCGCCGCCACCACGACGATGCGGTCCCCCGCCGCCAGGACTTCGGCCGCCGGACGGGCCCGAGCCAACCCGCGCGTCCAGGCGGGAGTCCACCGGCCCGGGGGTAGCCGCATCGCACCCCGAGAGCTCTGAGCAGGTCCGCCGTAGCTCTGCCCGTAGCCGGCTTCGCTCGGGCCGGCGACCGCGCCGGATTGGGGCGGGCGAGTGCCGTTAGGCAGGATCGGCTTGACCGCGCCGCGCACCGTGGCCGGGCCCTTCATCGTCTGGAACGGGCTTTCCTGCACCTGGCATCCTCCGGGACTCGCGACCAGCGCCGCGAGAAAGAGACCGCCGACCATCCCACTGAACCGTGTCATCGTCTAAATCGTGTCCACGTCGACAGCGGTCGCGTTCGCAAACACCGCGCGCGCCGTCGCCGCGAATTCCGGGGCCCGGTTGCTCGAGCCGTCGTTGACGCCCAGCATCTGAGCCACGAGCTCCGTGATGTCCGACTCGTCGTCGTAGTCGTATTCGGCATCGAACGTGAACCCAAAGGTCGGATCCGCCGGGCGGGTCGGGGCCCATCGCGTGCTGCCGCCGTCTTTGGCAAACAGGCTGACGTGCGGCGGGAAGAGCTGGGCAACCTGCTGAACTCGAGTCTGCCAGGCCGCCTGGGTCGTCACGCCGAGGGAGTTGAGATAGGTCTGCTGGAAGGCGGCGTCGCCGGCCTGGGTCGGGAACTGCGCAACGAGAAACCGGGGGTCCACCTGGAGCCAGCACCGGTCGAACCGGCGGCCGGCTGCGGTGCCCGAGATGACCCACCGGTCGAGGTTCGCCTTGACGGACCGGTTGAAGTCGTCGAGCGCTTTGTCGACGGTGAACTGCGAGTTGTTGAATACCACCAATCTAATCTTGATGATGATCTTGAGGATCCCGTCGAAGAACCGGACCGCGTCGCCGCCGAGCTTGGCCTTGCCTAACACCGTGTGGCTGTATTCATCGTCGCCAAGGGCGTAGAGAAAGGCGTCGTAGCGGCCGTGATTGCCGCGGCGGACGTTGGTCACCGAGGCCCAGGGCTCGGTGTAGAACAATAGCGCGTTGTTGGAATGCCGGGGGAGGGAATAGCGGTACCCGTGAGCCGCGCCGCCCGAGGCCGGCTGGACTACGCTCAGGCTGAGATTCTCGGCCGGGAACGACCGCCGAATCCATTCCGCCGCGGGCCAGCCGTACCGGGCCCGGACCTCGTTGTTGCCCTTCATCATCCCCTGGTGGTTTGAGAGATCGTCGCGGTCGTACGGCCCGCCGAGGAGGAAGCTGAAGAGCCCTTTCGCGTGCCGATAGGTCGCGCAGGTCGCCGATTCGGTATACTCGTCGGGAAGGCTGTCGGCGTGCCCGGCTTCGTGGGCAATGGTCAAGCGGGCGGTGATCGCCGGCGATGGCCCGCCGACCGTCGCGGGCGGACCCACGACCCAGGGACCGGGGTTGTCGCCGATCTCGAGCTCGCCGCGTCCGAACGTGGACTCCATGAAGGCTCGCGCCGTCGGGCGGAATACGTTGATCAGGAACTGAGCCTCGGCGTTAGGTACGCGCTGACCGAACCAGCGCACGACAAAGCGGACTGCAGGGCGCGGCCCTTGGGGCTCGATCGTGAGGCCGCCGCCCCGATCGTCGCCTCCGTTCCACCGGGTCATGATGTTGTTGATCGCGTCGAGCGCGAAGCGCGGCTGGATCGCCGCGGGGATGTTGCTCGGCGCTTGCGGTGCGGTCGCCGTCACCGGGAACGCGAAGTCGAGCCGGATGTAGTGCAGGTTGAGCGCGACCTCGGTGGCGCCGTCCCGCTCGCAGCAGCGAAGCGCGACCAGGTCCATCCTCCCGGTCTTGTCGTTGGTCGTCGAACCGCGGAGCGATGCACCCGACCCGACGGGCTGGTGCTCGTACTTCGCCACGGTGTGCTGGAAGAACGCCTGCATGGCAAAGAACCGGGTCGCAACCAACGGTGGAGTGGGAATCCGGTTGGTCGGCGAGGAGTTGGGCAGACCGGTCACGTCCTGCCACTTGACGGCGGCGCGCGCGCCGACGACGCCGTCCGTGCCGTCGGGGGTCCGCTGGTCGAAGGTATCGTGCAGGTTGCCGCGCGCGATCACGAGACGGGTCCAGTCGGGATAGTCCACCAGATACGCCCATCGGTTGTTAGGCGGGTCGAGCACAGTTGGAACTACCGTGCTGTAGAACGGCTCGAACGTGGCGGTCGCCGGCTTGAACAGCCCGATCAGCGTCAGATTGGGATCGATCGAAGCATCCGCCCGGCGATTGGAGAGCCGATTGACGAGGAGCGCGATCCGGTCGGTCGGATTGAAGGTCGACGGCTGGCCAAGCTGATTGGTAGAGGGATTGCCGTCGAAGAGCACCAGATCGTCGAGCGAGAAGACCAGCGGCGCCGCGTCACTCGTGGGATTGGTGGCAATCGTTTCGTACGCCTGCCCGGACGCTCCGATCGGGGTCGCATCGCCGGAGGGCGCCGGGCGCGCGTGGTACCGGCGGGATTTCCACACGGCCGGAAGATCGTAGAACAGGATTCGGTCCCCGTTGGGAACGGTGAGGTCGAGCTTGAGACTGGCGCCCGCGTTGACGCCGAGCGTGGGTGGTCCGGCGGGCGGGCCGGCCGCGGGCTCGAGCGTCACCACCGTCCGGACCGCGGGCGCCGCGGCGGCCGGGGGGCCGGTGCGGATGAACGTGTTAGGCAGGGACCGGTAGCGGAGCAGGCCGGCCGCGTCGGGGCGGTTGAGGGCGCCGCCGGTTCCATCGCGGCGGACCACCCATGGCACCGCCTGGCGGACCGTGTCGCCGGTGCCGGTGGTCCAGTTGCTCAGGGTATCCGGGGGCTTGGCCGGGTCGTCGCTGTCGGCGGCCACCGCGAAACCCTCGAAGACGGACGGGAGCATGCTCACGCGCCGCCGCACGCCCCGGTCGAACCACACCATTCGGAAGTACTGCCAGTGCGGATCCAGCGTGAGCTCAAACGGAGCACCATCATTGCCGACGCGCACCGACGGATCCTCGAGGCCGGTGAACGATCCGTTGGCGAATGGCGCAGCCGTCAAGTCGAGCCCGCGTGCGGGAACCGTCCAATCGGTGGTCTGGAGCGACCACTCTTTCGGCAGCTCCCACAGCTGCCGGCCGGCCTGGAGCTGAGCCGGGGCGTCCGCTTCCAGCGTGAGCTGCTCGGGCCCGACGGCTCCCACCGGCGCCGATGAGACGAAGGACCGAGTGTCGTGCTTGAAACGAATCGTGAAGGACCGTTTCCGGCGATCGATCGTGAAGTCCAGCAGGCCTTCTGGCCCGACCGCCACGTTCATCGTGTCCGCGGCGTTGCCGCCTAACACGACGGTCCCCGCCAATCCATCCGGCATCGGTCGCGCGGTGCCGGTCGGATCTCGCCAGAGCAGCTTCAGGTGGACCGTGAGTCGGGCCCAGTCGTTCGGCTCGATCGGGTCGATCCGGTAGATCGCGTTCTGGCCGTAGACCTCGCATACCGCCGGGTTGCAGCTCCCCGGGCCCGGATGGCAGGCGAGCTCGGGCTGCTCGACGCTCCGAAAGAACAAGAGCTCGACTCGGCGATCGATCCGGCTCCGATACGCACTGGTGACCGGGTGATTCTCCCCGCACCCGACGGTCGGGCTCCCTGAATCGAGAAAATGGATCTGCGCCTGGAGCGAAGCGAGGCCGGCCTCGGTGGTCCCGAGCAGCTGAACGAGCTCGCGCTGATAGCAGGCGAAGAATGCCTTCCAGAGGTCGAGGTCGTCCTGGTCGTTGACTGGGACGTCGGGATCGAAGTTCTCGTTGAAACGGGTTTTGAACTGGCGAATCGCAGGTCTCAAGCCGCGGACGCCCGGGCGGCTGTCCCACCCGAACGTGCGGTCGGCCCACCGGAGGATTGCATGGAGATCGTCCTGGATGTGACGCCGATGCGAGATGTCGGCCCACCGATCCTGCTGGCTTCGCACCAGGGCTTCGACATTCGTCGCTCGGAGCTCCGACAGCGTCAGGTTGTAGTCGGCAGGCCCGCTGCGGTCGGTGTGCCCCGCGATGAGCAACCGCTGGTCCTGATGCTGCTGGGCATGGAGATAAGCCGTCCGCAGAATGGCGAGGCCGGTGACGTGATTCCGGTCGGCCGAATCGGGGGTGGTGTGGTCCGGCAGCATGACCGCGCTGTCGAGGTTGAAGTGAATGTCCTCGACCTCGAGGCGCCGGGCCACGAACCCCTGCAGAATGAACCGATTGATGGAGTCGACCTGGCGGGCGAAGCTGGCCTGCCCGCGGATCGGGGTCTCCGTCGGCGTGCCGGGTCCGCCGCTCATTTCGTTCGTTGCCGTCCCATTCTGGCGAAGCTACTTCGGTCCAGCGCGTTCGGCCACCTGACCCCGGTCCTACTCGACTGCTGGACGCCGGCCGCTCCGACCGTCAAATTCTCCCCGATGCCCGAAGACTTCTTCGCCGTCGCTCCGACCGACGACTCGGTACCCTCCGAGCACAATCAGATCGGTGTGCCGCTCCGGCCGATTGCCGACTGGCAGCTCGACGACAGCCATTTCGCATTCGACTCCTCGATCCTGCTGCCGAGCATGACCGCCGACCTGGCCGATCTGATCGCCCTCATCAGAGCCAACCCGCGGGCCCCGCTTTCCGTGTTCGGCCACGCGGACCCGGTCGGCAACGACGACTACAACAAGCAGCTCTCCGGGCGGCGCGCGATGGCCCTTTACGCGCTCCTGACCCGCCGGGTCGATCTCTGGGAGAAGCTCTTCCAGACCGCGTTAGGCGGCGACGACTGGCGCAAGGGAGACCAGGCGACTGCGATCATGCAACGCCACCTCGGGATGCCGGTGATCGCGAAGCCGCCGGGCCGGGCGCAGCTCTTCGAGCAGTACATGACGGCGATCAGCCGCGACCCCGACGACAAGCCCTTCGGGCTGCCGAAGACCGCGTTCCTCGGCGCCGGCGCGGACCCCAACGGCAAGGCCGACTTTCAGGGCTGCGGCGAGTTCAACCCGTTGATCATGTTCTCGGCGGCAGAGGCGGCTGCGCTCGAAGCCGACCACGACAAGCGGAACGAGGAGAACGCCCCGAACCGGCGCGTCACCGTCTTTCTCTTCTCGCCGGGATCCAAGGTCGTCGCGTCCAAGTGGCCCTGCCCGCGCGCGCTCGAGGGGCCGGCAGGGTGCCGCCTGCGATTCTGGAGCGATGCGGAAAAGCGCCGGACGTTCCAGGCCGCCCGCCGGGAACGGACCCGCGACGGCGATACGTTCGCGTGCCGGTTCTACGATCGACTGACAGAGCTGAACACCGGGCTCGGCGACGGCCGGCTGGTGCACATCTCGCTGTTGATTCACGACGCGGCGACCCAGAAACCGGTGGCCAATACTCCCTATCGACTGACGAGAGACGGGCTCATCGTCGACGAAAGCAAGACGGGGGCCGACGGGCTGGTGTTCAAACCGCACTTGGCCCCCGGCGACTTTCAGCTCGAGCTGGATGGGAAGAAGCCGGTCTTCGTTCCCGCGGTACCGGTTCGGTTCTCGCGGCTGGTGTGGGTGGTGGGATTCGAAGAGATCGAGTCGCAGCGATGAGCGACCTCGACGCGAGCTTTCAGGCCTCGGGGAAGGCGGCCAACGTCGTGGAGGCGGGCGACACCGTGACCATCGTGTTCACGCGGCCGCCGGCGAATGCCACCAACGTCAAAGTCGAGGTGATCGAGACAGCGGGGCCGAACGACGTCCGAAGAACAGACCTGTCGTTGGCCGTTTTTCGAGGGTCGATCACCTCCAACATCTTCAAGCTGGACCCGGTCGGCATCGACCCGCTCGACACCAATCCCAAGCCGAACCCCGAGCTGCCCAAGATTCCGCTGAGCGACAGTCCGCCCAAGCTCTCCATCAAGTTCGACGCGACCAGCGGTGTCTCGGTGGTGCCTCTTCCGGACAAGGAGCGGGAGGACTTGAACTACGAGATCAAGCTCAAGATCACCGGAAGCGTCGCGGGCAAGGACGACTCGTTCGTCGGCCAGGCGATCCTGAAGGTGAATCTCACCTTCGACGTGATGATCATCCCGACGATGGCCGGGCAAACCCGGACCCAGCAGAACACTCACGAGTTCGGGATCTTGAGCGACAACGCGCAGTGGGGTAAGCAGTGGTTCGACCATGCCCCGGCTCGGCGGGCGCTGGTCGAGCTTGCGCCGGGCGCGAGCCTCGACGATTTCCGCAACGCGATCAAGACCGCGGCGGCGAAGGCGGCGAAGGGCGATGTCTTTCTTCTGGTCGGGCACGGCGGGGCCGGCGGCTTTCGGGGGCTCAATCAAACCGTGTTCGACCCGGTGCCGGACCTAACGTCCGGTCTCAGCAACCACAAGAACACCGTGACGTCGGATGTCGTTGCGCTCGAGGATCGCGCCACCCGAACAGCACCGCGGGTGTGGGTGACCAAGGCCACCAACCCTGCGAGCGACGACAAGCAGCAGATCGACAACCTCTCCCGTCGCTGGGAAGCGATGTCGGATGCGGGCGACTCGCTCCGCGCCGGCAATGTCAAGCGATTTGTGATCATGGCGTGCAACTTCGCGAAGGACCGGGCCTTCGGGACCCGGCTCGCGAAGATCATGAAGATGACGATCGGCGGCTATGACAAGCTGCTTGCGATCGGCGCCGAGATCTTCAGCAATCCGTCCGTGACGCTGCAGTCGGCGTGGATCTCGGCCGACCCGACACTGAACCCCGATCCAGACCGGCCCACTGCGGCGTCGACCGATCGAAATCACAAATCGTTCCACGAAGTGCCGCAGCCCATCCAGAACTTCAATCCGTGAGGATCGACTCCATGACCACCATCATCGGTGCGGCTGCCCTTATCGCGATCTTGGTCTGGCTGTTTGGTCGCAAACGCCCCGGTGCGGCCCCGGCTCCCGAGGACGACGTCGAGACGCCGGTGGACCACGAGTTGTTGGAGGAGGCGGAACGGGAGGTTGCGGACGATCCCGGAGCAAAGCCCTCGAAGGACGGGTTCGTGGAGGACGACGACGATTGGGGGCCAGGCGCGCGACCTTGAGGCGGGATCTACTTCGCACAGCTGGCACAACGCGATCGGGGTCCTCGCTCGGCTCAGGTCATTCCTCCCGCACTTTCTCGCCCTCGCTCTTCTTGTAGAAGAGCGTCGCGTCCCGGTTGAGGTCGAGATCCTGCTGAATCGCGGGCGAGGTTCCCGGGATCGGCTTGCCCACCGCCATCCGGAACCCCCGCCACTTGGTCTCGAGGTCGGCCTGGAGGTGCGAGGGCGGCTCGTAGCCGTAGGCGCGATATTCGTTAGGCGGAACTCGGCCTTTACCGGCCACGTGCTCGGCGAATGCGGCGGTCCACGCGTCGAACTCGCGGAAGAGATCCGGCTCCGCCTCCATGTGCTCGGCTTGGTTGTCGCTGTATTTCTTGCCGCGCCCGAACTCGGCGTACGTCCAGAGCGGCTCCGGCACCTCGATCCCGCTGTAGCGGCACTGCCAGACCAGCGGGGCGTACGTGTCCCGCATGGCGTCGAACGGCTCCTTCTCGGGATCGAACCAGGATCGGTGCTTGAGAATCTTGGGGCGGCCCGATTCGGTCAGCTCGTCGCCGCCGCCGTCGCCGTAGCAGAAGAAGCCGGCGGACCGGCCCTCGAGATGGTTGCGGCTGAGCTCGTTCCACTCGACGGAGTGCTCCAGCTCAATGGCGAGCGCGGGATCCTTGTGACCGATCAAGTCTTCGCGCGGGTTGCCGCCGTTCATGCACACCAGCCGGTCGAACATCGCCTTGAGGTTGCTGCTGCAGCTGTACCAGTTCACCGGCCCGATGATCGCCCACGCGTCCGCCAGATCGAGCCGGGCGTAGAGGTCGAGGTTCCACATCAGGTCCGGCATGCCGCGGCTTCCCTTTTCGTAGCAGTTGCAGGGCCAGACGCAGAGCGCCATGGACGTCGAGAGGCAGCCGTTACAGGTCCGGATTTGCTCCCGATTCCACACGTTCCCGAGATCCTCGAGGTCGATCTCCCATTCCTGCGGCAGCCGGTCCGCCATGCGAAACATGAGCGCGCGTGCTTTGGAGTCGATGCCCGGACAGTCGTACTGGCGCCGGTCCGACCCGGCGATCACGATCACCCGGAAGGGACGGTCGCCAGGCGCCAGCTTCCCGTTCGCGTCGTTAGGTTTCATGGCCGGGCGATTTCTCCCGGCTTGGGCAGATCGAGCGCCGGATTCGGGCCGAAGCTGCCGAACGGCACCAGCTTGAAGCCGGCGCGGTGGACCGGCATGATCGGCCAATCCTCCGGTCGGGGGATGTGGGTGATTCCGAGCGTGTACCAGGCGACCACGTCGGTGTTCCGAAGGGAGCGATTCCGCCGAGTCCACGCCGGCAGTCCCTGGCCGGGTGCGCTCTGGTAGACGTAGTCGCCGGCTGGATGCTGCTCGGCGTCGTCGTAGGGCGTGACCCACAGATGATGCTTCGCGTAGCCGGATCGCTCGAGCAGGCGGGTGCCCGGTTGCGCGTATGGGACGGCGTTCTCTCCAGGTAGCAGCGCGTACCCGATCGGCTGGCCGAGCCCGTTATGCACATCGGTGTTGAGGACGCGCCAGAACCGGTGCGAGGCGAGGTTGAGGTCTCGCTGGGCGCCGGCCTCGGTCGCGAGAACCGACTCGCGGAGCATGATCGCGTTGCCGTGCGGGTTGGCCGGTCCTTTCGGAGGGGACACCGCATTCATCTCGACAACGGAGTTGGGGCTCGGTCCACCGACATCGAGGTCGAGTCGGAAGCTGAAGAAGTGCTGGTGGTACATCGCCTCGACGCGTGGAGCGACCAGCGTGCTGTAGCTGCTGTCCGCCCAGGGTTGTGATTGAGTGGTGCGCTGAGTTGGCCGGGCATTCATCATGCCGGTGAGCACCACCTCGAGCTCGAGGCTGCCGTCTTGAGAGAAGATCCAGTTGGTGCCGTAGTCGTAGTTGTCGACCCGGAACACAGATGAAAGCACGAGTTGTCGTTGACGCCGGCCGTCCTCGCCGTGGCGCCAGGCCGTCCCGCCGTCTCGCTCGTACAGGCAGAAGGCCCGCTCGACGTCCTTTATCTCTCCCGTGAAGGTCATCACAGTGGCCGGGACGAACTCGGCCTGCGACGGGCAATCGGCAGGCGACATGGCGATGTCGCCGTAGCGCGCGATCCCGACTTCGCCCGCGTCGTACGCATTGAGATAGAAGTCGTGCTGGCCTCGGTCGCCGTATGGCACCCAGAGCTCGGCGAGCGACGCTTTGTAGAGCACGGGGCGCAGCGCGCCACCGAGCTGATAGCCGACCTGGTAGAGGGCGAGGCCGCCCCGTGGAGCGAGCCCGATCCGAAACCGCCAGTTGTCCCACGTCACCTCATGGCCGCTCAGCTGGAACCCCCGCCCGTTAGGCTGCGAAACGATGAGCTCCGGCAACGGCGGGCGCGTGGCGCCGGGCGAGTCGGTGCGATACGGAGACACTGCCTCGCCCGGACCCGGTCCGCCGGCATCAACGGTCCGATAGACCCGCCCTTGCGTCAGGTTGAGATACGCCTTGATGCCTGCCGCCCAGACCATCGCCATTCGGTCCGTCGCGCCGGCCGGTCCATGGACTCCGATCGGATACCCGCCAACCGTCACGGTGTCGGGATTGACGCCTCGGGCACGCAGCAGCGTTCGCCAGGTCGAATCGCGGCGGACGATCTCGTTCGCGCGCTCATTGTCCCGAGGCATGAACATCGGTTGCACGCCCGTGACGACTTTCGAGCCTGCTACCCGGCTTTGGTCCAGGTCGATCAGGATCTCGGACGTTCGATTGGCCCCGTAGTCATAGACGACCGCGAGGGCGGAGCGGGGGATCGCGGCGCCGGAAAGGACCCTGGCTTTGGGCGGCTCGCTCAGCGCGACGGAGACCAGGACCGTGGCGTCGTTGACCACCCTATTCTGCTTGAGCAGGGAGACGGCCTGTTCCAGCTCCCTGCGAGACAGCGGATCGAGGGGATGCGGTCCCGGTCGAGCGGGAGATTGCGCGGTGAGCGGCGCCGAGCAGCCGAGCAGCATCAAAGCGAGCATGCTACGGTTCATGAAGCGTGAGCCTTTCGGTTGTCGCGGGTACGACATCAGCGCTCGATGAAGGCAGGTTGCACCCAGGCGTGGTGGCCGCCCGAATCGTCAACCCGGGCTCTCACATAGGTCAAGCGGCTGTCTGAGACGCCGCCGGCCGTTAGGTCGAAGGACGGTGTCCGGCCGCCGACTCGCGCCAGCACCCGTCCACCGTCGCCGATGAAGGAGGTGGTGTACTTGAAGTCGCCGGTCGCGATGATCTCGAGCGCCACGCGGTCCGTGGTGACGTCGATCCGGGAGATAGCGACTCCCGTACTCGCGTAGAACAGCCCGCGTTCGAGGTTTCCCATCAGCTCGGCCGGGTCGAGCCGGTTTGCCCGAATGACGACCCAGCCCCGGCCCGGGTTCGACCGATTCGCCGCAAACTCGCCCTGGAAGTGATGCGCATCGTCCACGGCGATCCCGTAGGTTCGACGGCCGGCGCTCAGGAGGGCGTCCCAGATCTCCTCCATTCCGGCCGACTCGTCGCCGCCCTCGTTATGAACGAGCGGATGCCCGTTCCAGATCTCGAGCAGCGGGTCGTTCCGGATCTGAAGGAGCTCGCGCACTCCGAAGGCCCAGCGAAAGTTCGGATGGTTGATGTGCGGCGTTCCTTTGACTTCGCGGACCGCGTCGACGTTGCGCTGGATGGTCCCGACCAGGGTCGAGTCCTTCCGAGCCGCAATCACTGCCCGGATGTTGAGGCCGTTGACGTGGACCGGCCGGCCGCCCCATGCGGAGGTCAGTTCCTCGCCGCCGATCAGGATGAAGGACGTGTCCACCAGCGACTCGAACCGGCGGGGATCGGTGAACACGTTGTGATCGGAGAGGACCAGGAACTGGTA
>JBDTOH010000077.1:0-14577 GCA_039933355.1 Gemmatimonadota bacterium
GCCGTTATTCCGGAGGGCGAGTGCGACGTCGCTCAAATATGCCTCGAGGCGGCGGATCTCCGCATCGCTTTCCGGGACGGCGAGGAGGATGGCAGTCCCGCCGAAATGCCTGGCGATGGTGCGCGTCCACGGCAGCACCTCCTCCGATTCCTCTGATCCGTCGAGACACACGAGGAGCCGCCGGAACGCTGAGGCCGGGTGGGTCGGCGCTTCCGTTGGCCGGATCACCAGTACCGGCCGTTCGGTCTGCCGGACGACGGCAGTCGCGATGTTGCGCCCCGGCACTCCGCTAAACCGAGCCCGATCGTGGGTGGTCATGATGATGAGGTCGGAGTTGGTTCGGGTGGCTGCTCTTCCGATCTCCTCGGCGATCGGTCCGTGGCACAGGTGGGCTTTGACCGGGAGACCTTTCTCCTCCAGTGTTCGCGCCATCCCGGTCAGATAGTCTTCGATCGCAGGATCTCCCTCGGTCGGCGCCACGGAGACGAGGACGAGTTTCGCCCGCAGTGTTTTGGCCAATAGTACAGCGGTTGGCAGAGCCAGCTCGGCGCCTGCGCCGCCGTCCAGCGGCACCAGGATCCGCCCGATGTCGAAGTCATTTTGGGGAAGCGCATACCGCTGGGATGGGAGCAGGTACTGTCCGCTGATGAAGCGCCCGAGGTGTTCGTCGAGCGGCTTTGGCCGTCCCAGCTTCAGACGGTAGTGGCCAAAGAAGAGATAGAGCAACGGAATGAACAGCAGGTAGGTCCAGGCACCCTCAAGAAACCGCTCCTCGAAGATGATCGCAGTGGCCCCGGTGGTGAGCAATGCCGCCGTTAGAGTTCCCGACAGTGTCGCGATGCCGGCCGCCGTAGGCCGGGCTCGGAGCGCCCTCCACAGGCGTTTCGTTGCGGCCCAGCCCGTCATGCTGAGGAGAACGAATACACCCGCCGCGTAGAGGGCGAGATAGGTCTCTTCGTGAGTGCCGAACCCGAGGAAGCAGATGGCGACGATAGCGACCTCGGCCCAGACCGGGCCGGCGGCAACGTCGAACCGATTCCGGCGGCCAAGCCAAGCCGGGAGGTAGTGCCGATAGCGCAGGCCGAGGGCCAAGTTCTGGAGCCCTTGAGCGCTGGCTGCGGCCGCCGAGGCGAGGACCAAAACTCCAACGAGGGTTCCGATCCACGGCAACGGTGCGGGGAGGAGCCGATCCATGGCCTGCGTAAAGACCGACACCTGAAGGTCATGCGGGTCAGTCAGGTCTCGGATGGCGGGGCCGACGATCAGCATCGTCAGGCAGGTCGTCCCCATGATGATGACCAGGCTCGCGAACGCCTTTCGGCTCCGCTCCGCGCCGGTTCCCTCGTAGGCGGCAACCAAATTGGCGAAGATCTCGATGCCGGTCATCAGGGCGAGGATCCGAGCGAACCCGCCGAGCGTGAAATGGAGATACTGGGGGGCGAATGCTCGCAAATCCACAGACGGTAGAACCAGCCCCCGTCGCCAGATGGTGGCTGCCATCATTGTCCACAAGAGGAGAAGCACCGCGAGGGTCGCGGGACCGAATGCGCGGGCGGCGGTTCGGGGTCCGCGGTTAACCAGCCACGCGATCACCACGCTGAGGGTAATCGCCACCAGAGTTCGAAGGGGCACACCGGCGAGGGACGCGTTGAGCGCCGGGAGCCGGTCGGCGATGAAGGTGACCAAAGCGGCGATGCTGACCAAGAAGGTCAGAGTGTACTCCACGAACGTGATGCCGCCGTTGACCTTCACCGCCCAGGAACCAAACTCTTCCTCGCTGAGCCCCGAGCCGCCGCTGCCGTCGACCACCCAACGCATCACTAGCCGGTACATCCACGAAACCATCACGACCGTGAACACGACCATCCAAATGCTGGCGCCGAAGGTGACCTCGGCTACGCCGGCAACGACGATCAATTTCAGGAACGGTCCGAAGACGTAGAGCGGCGAGGTGGCAGGATCGCCGCCGCCGGCAAGAGCTCCCTGGAACGCAGTCGAAAGCCGATGGGACTGGTGGGCCATCCGATGGACTCCGTCTAGTTGGTAGAGAACCGAGAGGCGGCTCTGGAATAGCCTGGGACCTCATCTAGCCGGCCCCGGCTGCCATGGTCCGTGCAGCTGCCGAATGTCATCGAAGACCCGCGGGCGCTCCTGCCCCGCGTGCCGGCGAGAATCGAACCCGGTCGGTGCGCCACGCTTGCCGAACTCTCGTCAAACGGGGGCATCGCGCTGCCTTCGACGCTCTCGGCTACGCTCCGCCACGGGTGACGCTCGACCAGTGGATGATGGTGACCGAGGGGGTCACGTCGGGCACGGCTCTGGAGTTCGAGCTGACGTTGTCGTCGAGATCCGACCGGGCGCAGCCGTTGGTCATGGACTACGCCATCCACCATCGGAAGGCCAATGGGCGGATGTCGGCAAAAGTATTCAAGTGGAAGAACTTCACCATGGGGCGTCGGTCGACTCTCAAGGCCCGCCCGGGGGAAACATTCCATTGGTAGCATCACGACCCGGACCTACTATCCCGGCAGGCGCCACCTGGAAATCCTGGGAATGGAGTGCCCCTCGGGCGGGCTTCGAGTTGCAGATGCCGCCGTAGGCGATGCTCGCGTCGGCCCCGATCGGTTCGACCCGTCAAGTTGCGCCGGCCCGCCGCACCGGCGGCCCTTTCAGGTTGCCTCACGCAGCGCCACCGCCCTTGATGCTCCAATGTCGGGCAGACGACCCGCAAAGATCGAGCGAGCGTTGGATCGCGATCCAAAGGCGAACACTTGTTTCGACAGCGGGACTCCGGTTGCGAGCGTACCGCGGGAGCCGCGCTCCGACCGCCTATATCGACGTGAGGTTTCCCTACGGACTCGTCCCGGCCGGTCAGGGTCTGTTCGTCTTCGCTCACTCTTCGCGACTCGACTGGCGCCGACTCCCACGACGTTATCGACTTCCGGCGCTCAGGGCAGCCGGGAAATCGTGGCGGAGACGTTCAGCGTTTTCGCGGGCGGCGCGCCGCTTGATCCTTCCGTTCGAGCAGGCGTCTCACGGCGCGCTCGTGAGAGTCGGACGCTTGATCGAACGCATCCTCGCGTTGTTTCGAGCGGGCTTCGACCACTACGGTACCCGAGGTCAGAAACGACGCGATTCGGCAGGCGACCGTCGGGGCGCCTTTGGGTCCGCTCACGTCGATGAAACGAACTGTCACCCGGGTGATTCGGTCGGCGAACTTGCCCAGCTTGAACCCGAGCCGCTGGCGCACGCGACGTCGAAGTGCTTCGTCGGTTGCCCCGGATTTGAGTCCATAGATGGTCGCCGGCGTGTCGCTCGCGCTGGTCGGACCGGCCGACGCCTTCGCGGCCTTCGGAAGTTGAGCGGCGAGCGGGGCTCGCCGCTTGTCATACCGCGCGTCGCTGGTTCGCATGCATCCTCTTTGCGGCTGGAATCGCTGGGACAAACGCGCCGCGGAATCTGGGGTCTCGTGACGTCAACCCGATCGGCTGCGTGACTCAGACTAACCTGGAAGCGGGCCAGCGGAAAGGTTCCTCGTGGACTTCGCGAGTCGGACGAAAAGAGAATCACCACGTCGCCCGGTGCCCCGTCGGTTACCTCGGAGTACCTCACTGCACTTCAGGATGCTGATGAGGAGCGGCGCCTCGGTGTCCTACCGACTCTCGTCGGCGAGAGTTGGGCAGCGGTTCGCAACGCAGCGTGTTGATCAAAGGGCGAAACGGCCGAAATCGTTTGGTCGGCATGAAGTGAGGTCCTTCGAATGAGATGGTTCCCTCCACGTCCCAGCCATCGGCCGCGGGGTCACTCGTCTGAAATCTCGGACCTCGAATCCATCACCGAATCCGCTTCAACTACCGTTGGGTAAGCGCGGCTCCGCTCCCGCTTGCGGTGAGGGAATCAACAAGTCCACCGGGTCCCCAACCTCTTCGCGATCCAGTCGCTGAAGTCGTGCGGCCACCTCGGCCGAGAGAATCCGGTAGGCTTTGCGGGCAATCGTCCCATCCCCGCGCCCGCTCGCCAGTCGATCCTGCTCCACCATCAGAAGCTGCCGCACGATTTGGGCGGCGGCCTCTCGGGAGGCGTCGTCCCCCGAATCGTGGATCGCTTCGACTCGCTGCTCGGCCTGCCGCCTCAGTTCGTCGTAATGCTCCCTGAGCCGGTCGAGGAATCGGCTCGGCGCCGCGTGGTTCCGAGCGAGCCGATCGATCTCCGCCATGGCGGACCCGGCCACCTTCATGCGGGCGGCCGCGAGCTCGCCTTCCAGTGAGCCATCATCCGCCCGGATCAGCCCGAGTCGCCGGAGCAGCGGCGCCATCGTGATGCCTTGGACCAGCAGCGAGAGCACGACCACCCCCACGGTCATCCGTACCAGGATGTCGCGGTGCGGGAAACTGGGCGCTAACGAAAGAGCCAGGACCATCGACAAACCGCCTCGAAGCCCTCCCCACACCAGGATCCACGACCACCGATCCGGCAGGCGCTCGGCAGTCCGCCTGAGGAGAGCCGTCACGCCGATTACCACCACGCCGCGAGCGAGCAGGACGGCCACGAACGCGGCCAGGATTTCGGGCCAGAAGCCGACCAGGGTCTTGACCGGAACCTCAAAGCCGATCAGTAGGAAAACGATGGAATTGAGCGCAAACGCAACGTATTCCCAGAAGGTCTCGACTGCGATTCGCGTGGTGGCCGACATGCCGGTCGGCCGCCCGTAGCTTCCGCACAGCATTCCCGCGGTCACGGTGGCGATGACGCCTGACACGTGCCACTGCTCTGCCAGGACGAACGATCCATAGGCCGCGATGGTGGTCAGCGCGATCTCGATCATGGCGTCGTCGATCCGTCCGATCGCCCAAGAGACCACGATTCCAACCGCAGCCCCCACCAGGGCGCCCCCGCCCGTCACCGACACGAAGTCGCCGGCGAGACCGAGCAGCGTCGGCGAGCTGCCGCTCACGTAACTCAGCACCAGCCCCAGGAAGATGATCGACGTGCCATCGTTGAGCAGGCTCTCCCCCTCAACGAGCGCCGTCAGTCGCTTCGGCACGTTCAGCTGCCGAAACAGAGCCGTGACCGCGACGGGGTCGGTTGCGGCGACGAGGGCACCAAACACCAATCCGTAGCCTGCCGTGAAGGTCGAATCGAGGCCGAGCGTCCCGATGACCGCGGTCGCCAGCAACGCAGTCACCGCCACGGCGACGACCACACCGGGAATCGCCAGAGCACTGATCGCGAGCCAATTCTTGCGGAAGTCGGCGAAGGCGAGATGAAAGGCCGCTTCGAACAGAAGCCCGGGAAGAAAAATCGTGAACAGCAGCTCCTTGGTCAGGTGCGGCGGCTCGATCGCATGGACTGCGCCAAGGCCGAGCCCCACGATGACCAACGCAACCGTGTACGGCACCCTCAAGCGGTGCACCACCATCGCGACGCCGGTGGCGATACAGAACAGAATGATCAGCGATCCATCGGCGATCATGGGATAGAATCCCCGTCGGGCGGGAGGGGAATGCGGAACAGACGCCTCGCGTTCTCATACATGATCGCGTGCTTGGCGGATTCCGAGATCTCGAGTCTCTTCATGAAGGCCACGTACGAGCTCATCGAACAGATCGGCCAGTCGGTGCCGAACAGAAAGCGGTCCGATTCGCCCGCGTAGGTGATGACGTCTTCGATCTCATCGGCCATGTAGTTCTCGAACGCTTCCGTGAATTCCCCGAGGACCAGCCCCGAGACGTCGGCGAAGACGTTGCGGTTCTTGTACACAACTTCCATGCAGTCCGTCAGCCACGGGTTGCCCAGGTGGCAGATTACCAGCTTGACGCCGGGATGATCGACCGCGACTTCGTCCACCTCGAGGGGATGACTGTACTTGAGCTTGCCCCGGGCGTTGTAAGTGTCGCCCGAGTGGATCATCACGGGGACGTCGAATTCCTCGGCGATGTCGTAGACGACCTGAAGACGTCGGTCGTGAGGGTAAAACGGCTCGTAGCCTGGATAGAGCTTGAGGCCTCGAACCAAACCCGCCTGAAGAAAGTCCGCCAGCTCCCGAAGGTCGCGTTGGCGGTAGTTGACGTAGCTGATCCCGGCGACGACGCCGAGGTTGGGGATCCGATCGATGGCGGCGACGACCTCAGCCGTGCTGGGACGGTTTGCCGAGACGAGATAGCTCGTCAAGACCAGCGCATAGTCCACCGATGCGGTCTCCATCGCGGACTGGAGTCGGTCCAGGCTCTCCTGGAGCGAGACGGCTACGTCTTCGTGATAGTTGTTCAGGTGAACGTGGCAGTCGATGATCATCGAAGTCTCGCGGTTTGCCCTGGCAGATCGTCGACGGACAGTCCGCCAATCGATCGATGATGATCGAGCCACCGGAGCATCTGACGGAACGCCAGCCGAGTCAACGGGCGGGCGATTCGATAGACCCGGCGCCAGATCGTGTAGAGAAGCCGCCGCAGGAAGGCACACGTGAGCCGGCGGATTTGTCGCGCTGTGTCGTAATAGAGGACGAGCGGCACCGGTTTCTTGGTGTGGTGGAGACGGGGTTGGAGATAGTCGAAGTCGAGCGCGAGAACCTTTCGGCGGCGGATCAAGGTCTTGAGCCAGGGGTTGTCTCGGCGCACTTCACCCACCACCGCCTCGAGCGCACGATGGCCCGCCTCCCGAGCGTCTCGGGCAAAGGCGGCCCCCAGTCTGATTCGAAGCCTAGGCCCCACCCGCCGCCCTCTCGCCAGCGGTGACGCGACCAGATAGCCCACCATTCCAATGTTCATGTTACCGAGGTAGCTGCCCGACGCCACCCCCACAACCTCTCCCGCTCTCTCGGCAACGAAGAGGTGCCACCGGAAATCAGCCCAGAGGCGAGCCTCGCGCTCAGCCAGTGACGCGCGCCATTCGGCTCGACCGACCACTTCCGAATTATGAAACGCAAGGCGCAGCAACCGATGGGCGGCATCTACGGCAGGGTCACGCGCCGTCACTATCTCCCGGAGGCGGATTCTTCCGCGCGGTGGTCCGGCCCGCCTGCCCGTCACGCGGCCACTCCGTCCGCCCCGAGGATCCGGCGGAACGCCTCGAGCACCTCGACCGTCATCGCGATCGAGGCCTCCGGGATCGAGTTGAGCAGCTGATCGATGGAGGACTCGATCGTCCCCGGCATTTCCGCCTCGAGCGCTCGACCCCGATCCGTCAGCGCGAGCAGGAACCGCCTTCGGTCCTTCGGATCCATTCGCCGCCGGATCAGACCGCGACGACCGAGCCGTTTGATGAGGCCGGTCGCGGTGCTGGGATGAACGACGAGGAGGCGAGCCAGGTCTCCGGTCGAGATGCCCGGGAACCGACCCAGGATTCTGATCACGAGACGCTGCGGACCCGTGACCCCGATCGCGTGGTCCATTTCAAATGAGGCCCGCTGAAGGGCATGATCGACGGCCCAAAGGAGCCGCAAGAAGTCGAGTCCCCGGCCGAAACGAGGAAAGGGCGCCGGCTCGCCGGCGGATCGTGCGCCTATCATGATCTCGACCGCAACGGTGGCATCCGAGCGGCGATCAGCAGCCCCAACAGCTCGTTGATGTCGCGCTGCCGCGGTAGATAGTACGACGCGGCGGAAGTCGCTTTTCGCCCCACCCGGACCGTCACCAGGCGCCCAGGCTGCTCGAGCATGAAGACGTCCTCGTCGGTGTCATCATCGCCAACGAAGATCGCCGTATCGCACCCGGCGCGGGCTCGCTCCTCGAGGAAGGCGGTGCCCTTCGTCGGCCCGCCCGCCGGCACCAGGTTGATCACTTGCTTGCCGCCGATCACGCGAACACCCTCGAGTTCGGTGGCCACGGCCAGGATCGCCGCTCGGGCCGCTCGCTTCGTCCGGCTGCGCCGGTAATGGATCGCCAGTGTGAAGTTCTTGTCCTCGATCATGACCCCCGGCAGGGGTCCGAGGCGCCGCTCGAGCACGGCTCGCCAACCTGCAACGAGGTGGCTCATGTCGTCCCTCGCCTGCCAGGGCTCGAGACCGTGATTGCCGAGCACCAGACCGATCGTCGTGCCGTCCAGGCGGGTGACGACGTCGGCCCGGGCCCGACCGGACAAGACGAGGCAGGGGTACAATCCGGCCACGTTGCGGAGCAGCGCCTTGGTGTCGGGCCGCAACGCGGCCGCGTCAGGGTCGGTCACGATTGGCGCAAGGGTACCGTCGAAATCAAAGCCGAGAAGCAGGTTCGACCAGGCGAGCTCCTTCACGACCTCGCGACCCGCCACCGACAGAATGCTCCTCACGACTCCTCTCCGAGGGCGGCCCTCTCGCTGAGCCGGCCGGCCAAACGATCCCGGCGACGGAGTCGGGCCGCGTCGACGAGCATCCGCCCCGCCCAGCGATAGACGTTGAATTCGGAGATGAAAGCCCGCATCGCCCGCATTCGATCGGCTTGCTCGTCAGGACTCATGGCCAATGCGGTCGCCAATGCGGCGGCGGCTTCGTCGAGGTCGTACGGATTGACGATCAGCGCTTCGGTGAGCTCTCGGGCCGCGCCGGTGAACTGGCTGAGGATCAGGACGCCCCGCTCGTCGTCCCTCGCCGCCACGAATTCCTTGGCGACCAGGTTCATTCCATCGTGGAGACTCGAGACGTAGCACAGATTGGCGGCGCGATAGTACCGGAACACAGTCGGCGGCTCGTGATGGGCGCGCAGCAGCACGATGGGTTGGTAGGCGCCCCGCCCGAACCGTTCGTTGATCCGATTCGCGGTCCGCTCGACCGTGTCATTGAGAGCGCGATAGGCCTCGATCCCCGTTCGACTGGGTGCCGCGAGCTGGACGAACGTGAAACGACCGATGTGGTCCGGATGGCCTTCGAGAAGCAGTTCGACGGCCAGGAGCCGCTCCTCGACGCCCTTGGTGTAGTCCAGCCGATCGACACCCACGCCGAGCTCGCCATCGGCCGGCAGCCCCAATTCGGCAAAGACGCTGCGACGGCAGTCGTCCACGGCCGGCGCGGTGGACGCCCATCGGTTGGGCCACTCGATCGAGATCGGGTAGGGACGGATCAGCGTGGCACGGCCCTGTTGGACGACGGCTTCCTGGTCCCGATCGATCCTCGCTTCGAGGAACCGATCGACAGCCTCAACGAAATTGTTGCAGTGGGCGTGCGTGTGAAATCCGATGATGCTCGAGCCGAGCATGCCCTCGAGCAGCTTCTCTCGCCACGGGCAGATCCCGAATCGCTCGGAGTTGGGCCACGGGATATGCCAGAACATGATGATCGTGGCGCGAGGAAGGCGTTGCCGGATCAGCCGTGGCGCCAGGGCAAAATGGTAGTCCTGGACCAGAACAATTGGATCCTCGGTGTCGACCTCGTCGCAGAGCGCGTCGACGAAACGTTGATTGACCCGTTGGTAATGACTCCAATCCTCCGCGCGAAATACCGGCCGGGCGTGGGCAATGTGGCAGAGCGGCCAGAGCCCCTCGTTCGAGAAGCCATAGTAGTACCCCCGCTCTTCCTCGGGACTCAGCCAGACGCGCCGGATGACATAAGACTCTTCGCCGGGCGGGACCCGAACCCGACCGGCGGCATCGGCGGCGTCCCGGTCGGCGGAGCCGCTGCCGTGCGCGATCCACGTGCCGGAGCAGGCCCGCATCACCGGCTCGAGGGCGCTGACCAATCCGCTGGCCGGATGGACGATCGTGACCGATCCGTCAGCCGCTCGCTGGTGGATGTACGGCTCGCGATTGGCGAGGATGACGACCTTCTCGCCTTCCAGGTGACGGCGGAGAGTCTGCTTGAGCCGCTGCGGAGTCCACAGACCACCCTCCGAGTCAGCCTCCTTTTCCCGGACGATCCGCTCGACCAGGTCGCGAACGTCTCGCAGGATCGGCTGGAACTCGGGCCGAGGGCCTGGGTCGCCACGGAGAAGCCGCCGGAGCTCCCGACTCCACCCGCGCCAGGACAGCCGAGCGGCGACTAACACGACGACGGGAGCGGCGATCGCCACGAACCCGAATGCGAGAAAGAGAAACTGCCTCGTGCTCGCCTCACGCCCGGTTACGTAGCTCAGATCGTGCACCAGCACCACGAAGCCGAGCGGGGTCGCACCATCGAGGAGCGGCACGGCGCTCACATGAACGGGCCCGCCGGGGAGCGCCTCGACCGCGCTCCACATCCCGCGCGGGTCCGTCGCAAGATGGACGCTGAGCTCACCGCACCGAAGCTGCTCTGGGAAATCGGCGGTTCGGGCTCGGAACGACTGATCCGTGTCGCACGCCGCCGCCGCGAGGATCCGCTCGTCGCGGGTTAACTCCGTGAGGAACGCCCCAAGAGCCTCTGGGGCGTTCCACTGGACGATCAGGCTCTGACGTCCGCCCGAAACCGCCAGCTGAGCCCGAAGTGACAGATCGTGCTCGAACCACCGGCGAGTGGTCCGCTGCACCAGCAACGATACCGCCCAAGCCACCAGAGCCAGGCCGGCGAGCAGCGCCAGCACGAACCGGACGTTTCGTCGCATATCGCAAGCTATCCGAGAATATTTGGCATGTCAATCAATTTCGGCTAGGCTTGAGTTGATCACCGACCCGGCTCCGAAACCCTCCAGGAACCATCGTGGTCGTCCCGAATGGCGTGCTGGCGCGCAGCGTCGTCACTAACTTCCACCTGCCTGCGAAAGACATGGCGGTCCTGGTGGAGGGGGGGTACACTATTCCAGCGATCTCGCCCGAGTCGAACCAGTGGTCGTGGAGGTGGCTCAGAAGGTCCTGGCGTCGACGAAGGGCGGCATCGCCGATTTCCAGCCTTCCATTCGCTACCACACGTTCGGCGCATCGAGCATCGACTTCACCGTCATTCTGAGCGTGCGCGAGTTCACCGATCGGTCTCTGGTCAAGCATGAGTTTATCAAGGCGTTGGCACGGCGCTTCAGCGAGGAGCAGATCGTGATTCCATTCCCGATTCGCGCGATCAATCTCGCCCAAGAAAGTTCCGAGGCCCAGCTGGCGGCAATCGGCGGCGGCGGTGGGGCTTCCGGGACCACGCCGGCCGCCCGACAGTGAGTGGATCACCCTAGCTTAGGAGTCGTCGATTCGTGACCGATCCACCCTCCCGCCGCTCGCGAACAGTGGGGGCCCGGTTGTCTCGATCGGTCGGTGATTTATTCGGGCTGGACGCGGATACCGACCTCGAAGGCAGCGTTCAGCGCATTAAAGAGAACGTCGACTTCCGCGGTGGCAACCTTTGGGCGCTCGTGCTGGCGATTCTGGTCGCCTCGGTCGGCCTCAACGTCAACTCGACGGCCGTCATCATCGGCGCCATGCTGATCTCGCCGCTGATGGGCCCGATCGTCGGTGCTGGCCTCGGCGTCGGAATCAACGATCTCGAGCTGCTGAAGCGTTCGCTCCGCAATCTTGCCATCGCCGCGGTCGTCAGCGTCGTGGCGTCCGCGCTCTATTTTGCCGTTTCGCCGCTCAGCGAGGCGCAATCCGAGCTGCTTGCCCGGACCCGGCCCACGCTTTACGACGTTCTCATCGCCTTCTTCGGCGGAGCGGCCGGCATCGTCGCGGGAACCCGTCGAAACTCGGCGGGCACCGTCGTCCCAGGCGTCGCCATCGCAACCGCATTGATGCCGCCGCTTTGCACCGCGGGGTTCGGCCTCGCTAGCCGGAACTGGGGATTTTTCTTCGGCGCGCTCTACCTTTTTCTGATCAATTCGGTCTTCATTTGTCTTGCGACGGTGCTGATTGTCCGGCTGCTGCGATTTCCTCGGGTTCACGCCCGCGACCCAGTGCAGGAGCGGCGGGTCCGCTGGGCGATGGCGGTCGTGGCGGTGGTGACAATCGTGCCGAGCGGGTATGTCGCGTGGCAGGTAGTGCGGGAGACGATCTACCAGTCGGCGGCTAGGCGGTTTATCGCCGACAATCTGTCCTACCCTGACCGTTCGATCATCGCAACCAAGATCCGCTACGCGCGCGATTCCTCGACCATCGATGTGGCGCTCGTAGGGAAGCCGCTTTCACCCGACGTCCGCAGCGATCTCAACCGGCGACTCAGCCGCTATGGGCTCCAACGAACCCGGCTCATCGTCCGGGAGCCAATGGCTTCGGGCAGCACCTCGGCCGAGCTCAGCCGGGCCGTCCGCGAGGGTATCCTCGAGGATCTCTATCGGAAGAATCAGGAAGCGATCCAGACACGGGACGAGCGGATCCGAATGTTGGAAGACGAGGTGGTGCGGCTGCACGCCGCCAATGTACCGATTGGATCGCTGGCTCGTGAGGTCCTGGCCCTGCACCCCGGTCTGCTTCGCATTGGCGCCGGTCAGTCGATTGCGATTACGAAAGGCGCTCCAGCCGACACTACGCTCACCATCCTGACGGAGTGGACCCGGGAACCAGGGAGGCGGGAGATCGACCGATTGCGCGCCTTCCTGGAGGAACGTCTGAAAGCCAAGAAGATTGTTCTCGTGACCCGTCGGGTGCGTTAGGGCTTTGGTGCCCCTCCGGCAAAGGCACCAGCTCACATGGTGTGGATCCATGCACGGTACCTGGCTGTCTCGGCTCTGAGCTGGATGCTGTATCCAAACTGAACCACGAAGGCCGAACGTCCGTTTCGCCGGGTTCCTCGCTCGGACGGCAACCGACGAAGTCGACTAGGACTGGGCCACCTTCGGCTTCCTCGCCTTTAAAAAACCGATGAAATGAACGGCCCGACCGAAGCTACGTTACGGCCCAGGCTTCTAGTTACGCCCCCTGGGCTCGACCGCGCAGACAAAGCCAGGCGACCGAGCCCGGAGCGGAAACGAAAGCGGCAGCCACCGGCTGCCGCTGAAGTTGCCCCTCCTGGGCTCGAACCAGGACTCTTCTGATCCAGAGTGGTGCTCCTAAGTCGTTGAATTCCGGCAACTTGCAGTCATTCACGCGAGGTTGTGCCGTCCGCCGCCGGAATCGCGTTTGCGTCCGCCGGGCTACGCCGGCTTTCGGGCCCCGGCGTGCCGCCGACCGCCGGGTCCACCGAGGCCTTACGACGGCTGGCGGGAGCGGCGGGACCGGCGCCGCAGTTTGCGGTCGGTGGCGGTGCTCGCTGCCTGGTTCCGATAGATCCGTAGCACCCGATTCATGAGCGTCTGATACCCGGCTCCAGCGGCCGCCTCCTTGTACCAAGCCAAAACGTCGGGATCGACGCGAATCGAAATTGGCACGGCTTTGACCGGATGCACCAACTTGGCAGTCGACCAATCGATCTCATCGGGGATCTCGGGGTCGTGAATCGCTTCAATCTCGTCGTCGGTCTGTTTCGACAGGCGGGCAAGATCCACCTGGGGCCGGACACGACTTGCCGAGCGCCGCACCATCGTTTTAGAGGACTTCGCCATAGGCCTTTCGCTCCTGTCGGTTGCTTCGGCGAGCGGAGATAATCCGCCGGACAATGCCGTTCTTGCCCTCGCGATCGGTGTAGACCACGGTGATGGCGATCCCGGTAGCCAGCCCCACGGCGACGATTCGGATCTCGCCGTCGTCGAACCGGTCGTCATCCCATTCGAGTGTGGGACCGCTGAAAATCAAGCTCGCGAACCCGAAATCGAACCCGCGCTCCCGACGACAACGCGCGGACTTGGCGGCGTTCCACTCGAACTCCATTGGTCAATGTATACCGTAGTATATACTGCGTCAACGGCGTGGCCGAATGACAAAGCCGCCTTCCGGGCCTTGGCAGTTGCGCCTCCGGGGGCTCGACTGGAGGGCGTCAGTAAGCGAGCATGACCGAAGGGAGACGAAAGCGGCAGCCACCGGCTGCCGCTAAGTTGCCCCTCCTGGGCTCGAACCAGGACTCTTCTGATCCAGAGCGGGGCTCCTAAGTCGGTGAATTACGGCAACTTGCAGTCATTCACGCGAGGTTGTGCCGTCCGCTGCCGTCCTTCCCCTTCAGGATTGTCGGAAGTTGCCGGCGTTCACCGGACACACACTCGTCACGTCAAGTCCCCGGCCGACTTGAGCGTCGCAGCCAGTCGCTCAATTTCGATTCATCCCATGCGTCGGTCGCGACGTAAATCATCGCGGCCACCCCCTCGGGTTCCGGGGCCTCGAGCCACAGACCGTTCAGCTGGAGAAACACGGCCATCGCCACGAATGCCGTGCGCTTGTTCCCGTCGCGATATCCATGATTCTTGGCGAGTCCGTAGCCCAGCGATGCCGCCAAGACCGGTAAATCGGACCCGGGCCGGTAGGCTAGAAGATTGGCTGGACGAGCCATGGCAGAGTCAACCAAACCGGCATCGGCAATGCCGTGGAGACCACCATAACGCTCGATCAGGTCTGTGTGGATCGTGTCGAGTAGGTCGCGGGTGAGCCAGACCGGAGCGGCGGCCGCTCTCCCCTTCCCTTTCTTCACTTCGAGGAAAGCTCGCGCAACGCGTTCCGATACTGTTTGTTCACCCTCTCATACGCCCGCATGCCCGCTTCGAACACGGGATCATAGGGAGTCAGGAGAATGCCACGCTCGGTACGTACCACGTTCAGGGTGTCCCCTGGCTGAACGTTGAGGCTATCGGTTACGTCCTTCGGGAAGGTGGTCCCAATAGAGCCGCCGATTTTGCGCAATCTGATCTTATG
>JBDTOH010000078.1:0-14572 GCA_039933355.1 Gemmatimonadota bacterium
CCGCCTTACCGCCTTACCGCCTTACCGCCTTACCGCCTTACCGCCTTACCGCCTTGCCGCCTTGCCGCCTTCCGTCACCCCGGCGGCTCGAACGCCCACTTGAACGCGCTGAAGAACAGCCACAGCACGCCCGCGATCGTAATGAAATACCAATGCGGCACATGCCGGATCGTCATCAGGCTCGCCAGCACCCAGAACACGCCGATCGCCGTGAGCAGCGGCCAGTATGACGGGTTGGGCATGTGAATCCCGGCTCCGCTCACGAGCGCCGGCTCCGGTACCTTCCCACCCGCCGCGTCCCGGACATCCCATAACGGCACCGAGCTCGTGACCGTCGGGACGACCGGGAAATTGAACTCCTGCGGCGGCGACGGGATGCTCCATTCGAGCGTCGCGCCGTCCCACGGATTGGCGGGAGCTTGAGGTCCCTTGATCGACTTGAGGATGTTCACGATGAAGATGAAGAACGAAAGTGCGATGATGAACGCCCCGACCGTCTCGATCCGATTCCAGAACTCAAAGCCGAGACCTGCCGGGTACGTGTAGACTCGGCGGGGCATCCCGTTGAGTCCCAGGATGTGCATCGGCGCGAACGTCAGGTTGAAGCCGATCAGCATCAGCCAGAAGTGAGCTTTGCCCAGTTTGTCGTCGAGCATCCGGCCCGACATCTTCGGCCACCAGTAGTAGGCTCCCGCCGTCAGTCCGAAGATCGAGCCGCCGAACATCACGTAGTGAAAGTGCGCCACGATGAAGTACGTGTCGGTCTGCTGGAGATCCGCGGGTGGCGAGGCGTGCATCACGCCGGAGATCCCGCCGATGATGAACATCGCCACCATCCCGAGGGCAAAGAGCATCGGCGTCTTGAGCTCGAGCGAGCCGCCCCAGATCGTGCCGATCCAGTTGAAGATCTTGACGCCCGTGGGGATCGCGATCAGCAGGGTGGCGAGCGAGAAGAACGTGTCCGCGTACGGGCCCATCCCGGTCGAGAACATGTGGTGACTCCACACGCCGAAGCCGAGGAAGGCGATGAATGCGCCGGAGAACACCATCGCGGTGTACCCGAACAGCGGCTTCTTGCTGAATACCGGCAAGATCTCGGAGGTGATCCCAAAGGCCGGAAGAATTAGGATGTAGACTTCCGGGTGGCCGAAGATCCAGAACAGATGCTGCCACATGATCGGATCGCCGCCGCCGTCGGGCATGTAGAAGCTGGTCCCGAAGTTCCGGTCCATCATGAGGAACACCAGCGCCACCGTGATGACCGGAAAGGCGAGCAGCAGCAGGATCTGGACGATGAAGCTCATCCACACGAACATCGGCATCCGGAGCATCTTCATGCCCGGTGCCCGCAGATTGACGATCGTGACGAAGAAGTTGAGCGCCGCCGCGATCGAAGCGATCCCGAGGATCTGGAGGCCGATCAGCCAGAAATCGATGTTGAGCCCCGGCGACGGAGCCGCCGCGGTCGACGCCATCACGCGGCTCGACGTCAGGTTCGCGTAGCCGAACCAGCCGCCGTTCGGCGCCGCGCTCATGACGAAGCTGAAGTTGAGGAACAGACCGCCGAGGAGAAAGACCCAGTAGCTGAATGCGTTGAGGCGGGGGAAGACCACGTCCCGCGCGCCGATCTGGAGCGGGATCATGTAGTTGAAGAACATGGCCGAGAGCGGCATGATCCCGAGGAAGATCATCGTCGTCCCGTGCATCGTAAACAGCTGATTGAACACCTCGGGCGATACCAGCTTGCCGTCCGGCCCCATCAGCTGCAACCGCATGATCAGCGCTTCAATTCCCCCCATGAGAAAGAAGAGAAACGCAGTGACTCCGTACAGGATGCCGATCCGCTTGTGGTCGACCGTTGTGATCCAGCTCCAGATTCCGGTCTTCGGATAGTGCTTCGGAATCGACGGGGCTTCGTCGAGGACTGAAGTAGCCATTGACGTTTCCTCGATCGTTACTGGTGGGCCCGCAGATAGGCCACCAAGGTCGTTATCTCGTCTTCAGTGAGGGGCCGGGGCAGGATCATGTGGCTGCCCTCCTTCTGCACCTGAGGCTGCCGGAGCCAGTTGGCGAGCTCTGTCGGGGTGTTCGGATACATCCCCGCGCCGATCGTGGTGCGACTTCCCACATGGCTCAGGTTAGGCCCGCGCAGGGTTGTCGCGCTCGCGAGTGGCGTGCCCACCATGGCGTGGCAGCTGATACAGCCGCCGGTCAGGAATGCCATCGTGCCCTTGGTGATCAAGGTGTCCGTCTTCTGCGCCGCGGTCGTCGCGGAGTCGAGCTTGCCGCCGTTCACAAGGGGAGAGCCGATTCGCTGCTGCGCGACCCAGGCGTCGAACTCCGCCTGGCTCTGGACGATCACGCGGAGGCCCATCCGCCCATGCTGAACCCCGCAGAACTCGGCGCATTGCCCGCTGAAGTAACCGGTGGTATCCGCCTTGAACCAGAGCGGGTTCACCTTCTTGTTCTTCGTATTGGGAAAAACCGGGAAGACGTCGCGCTTGGCCGCCATCGCCGGAAACCAGAAGCTGTGGATGACGTCGGCGCTCCACATCCTGAGGCCGACGTGCTTCGCCACCGGCACATGCAGCTCGTTCGCCGTGACCACGCCGAGCTTCGGATACCGGAACTCCCACCACCACTGGTGCCCGATCACATCGATCTCGACTTCGGGGTTCGCCAGTGGAAGCGAGGTCTTGAAGATCGTCCGCACCGTGGGAACCGCGATGAACGCGAGCATCAACGTGGGAATGACCGTCCAGACGATCTCGACCGCCGTGTTGCCATGGGTCTGCTGCGGCTGCGCATCGCCCGGCTTCGCCCGGAACTTGAAGATCGCGAACACCAGCACGCCTTCGACCAGAACGAAGACGAGCGCGCCCATCCATAACGTGGTCCGGAAGAGCTCGTCGACGAGCTTGGCGAAGTCGGCCTTTGGAAGAAGCGTCGTCTGCGGATAGTTCTCGCCACAAGCGGCGAGGACGAGCCCGAGTCCGAGCGCGGCGGCTGCTGCGAGCCGTTCGCGCCGGAGCCATCCGGTGCGCTTGCCCATTCGTTCTGAGTCCCGAGTGACGGAAACCACGATTACACGATTAATAGCGCGAAAAGAAGAACGCCCGGCCACGCGCGACAAGTTTAGTCAGGCCAAAGGGTTGGGTCAAGCAATTGGGGTCGCTGAGCTCGGCTTTCCTCGACCGGGTCCACGGTTCTCACATTTGCATCCAAAACCGTATGCAAGTAGCATATTTCGGTCGCAGGTCCCCACTTTCGGAGCCGCCCAGCCATGCCCGCACCCCACCGACGTCTCGTCCTCTTATCAAGCGTTGCTGTCATGGCGGGCTGGTCTCCCGTCGCCGCCCAGCACCGTAGCACTTCGTCCCCGGCGCTCGACCAGCGGTTCGACGCTCAGATCGATTCCGTGCTGGCTGCGTGGAAAGTGCCCGGAGTCGCGATCGCCGTCGTCAAGAACGGCCAAGTCGTTCTGCTCAAAGGCTACGGCTACAAGGACGTCGCGACCAAGACGCCGGTGACGCCCCAGACCAAGTTCGCCATCGGCTCAGTCACTAAGTCTTTCACCGTCACCGGTCTCGCCGCTCAGGTCAAACAAGGCAAGCTCGAATGGGACAAGCCGGTCCGCGAGTACTTGCCGGACTTCCGGATGTACGATCAGATGGCGACGGACCGGATGACGACCCGCGACCTCGTCACCCACCGGTCGGGCCTGCCGCGTCACGACCTGATGTGGGGCCCCGGAGGATTCTCACGCGAAGACATCTTCAACCGCCTTCGTTACCTCGAGCCGACCCACGATTTCCGGAGCTACTGGCAGTATCAGAACTTGATGTTCATGACCGCCGGCTACCTCTCCGGCAAGCTGAACGGCACCAGTTGGGAGCAGGTCGTGCGCGATCTGGTCTTCAAGCCCCTCGGCATGAGCACGGCCGATGTTTCGGTTAGCGAGCTCGAGAAGTCGTCCGACCACGCCTACGGCTATGCGCTCACGGGACAGACGGCGACCGATTCCGTCGTCAAGGTTCCTTATCGGAACCTCGACCCGATCGGACCGGCCGGCTCCATCAACGCGAGCGCCGAGGACATGGCGAAATATCTGACCATGCACATGCAGGGGGGGAAATTCAACGGTCAGGAAGTCATCGCGGCCAAGGACGCGCGCGAGATGCAGTCACCCCAGATGACGATGCCGAAGGGCCCGCCTCCGGCGACCGGCGAGTGGGGCGAGCTCAGCGACGAGAGCTACGGGATGGGGCTGTTCATCAACAACTACCGGGGCCACAAGCTGGTCCATCACGGCGGAAACATCGACGGATTCTCAGCCGAGCTCAACTTCCTGCCTAACGACTCGATCGGGGTTGTAGTCCTCACCAACATGAACGGGACTCAGACCCGGGACTTCATTCCGTACCTGGTGTACGACCGGCTCCTCGGCCTTCCACCGATCGACTGGAGCAAACGGTTCAAGGAGCGCCAGGCGTGGCAGCAGACCCAGCAGCGGCAGGCGCAGGCCAGGGATTCGGCGCTCCGTCGCTCGAATACCCAGCCGAGCCACCCGCTCGATGACTACGTCGGCGTCTACAACCACCCGGGCTACGGTGACATCACGATCTCGAAAGACGGGAACGGTCTCCGGATGAGGCTGATGGGGCTGGACCTGGCGCTCGAGCACTACCACTTCGACGTGTTCCGCGCGGTGCCGCCCACCGGCAACCCGCTCCTGGCGCGCTTCCGGTGGCGCCTCGCGTTCTTCACCGATCAAGACGGCGACGTGGTGAGCGTCACGGCGCCGGTGGAGCCCGCACTCAAGACCACGACCTTCACGCGGCCAAAGCCGAAGCGGTCGTAAAGCGGAAGCTCGGAGCGACATGCCCGGAAGGACAGCGCCGTCCATCATCGCGGCAACCCGCGACTGGATCGAACGGGCAGTCATCGGTCTCAACCTGTGCCCGTTCGCTAAGGCAGTATACGCCAAGGATTTGATTCGCTACGAGGTGAGCCGGGCGGAGACGTCCGATGAGTTGCTCGAGGATCTCGAGCGCGAGCTGCTCAGTCTGGCGGCAACGCCACCGGACGCAGTGGCTACGACCCTGCTCATCCACCCGTGGGTGCTCACGGGGTTCCTCGACTACAATGAGTTTCTAGGGGTCGCCGAAGCAGCGGTGGGGAAGTTGGGACTGGCGGGAGTGATCCAAGTGGCGAGCTTCCACCCGGAATATCAGTTTGCCGGCACCAAACCGGACGAGGTCACGAACTATACGAACCGCTCTCCGTATCCGATGCTGCACCTCCTCCGCGAGGCGGGCGTGGATGCGGCCATCGCAGCGTTTCCAGACACCGGGGAGATCTACCGCAGGAACGTCGAGACGATGCGCAGCCTCGGCGTCCCTGGATTGGTGGCGCTAGGATTCGCGTCGCCGAGAAAGCGGCGACTGTGAGTCCCTAGCGGATGCCGGCCCGCGGGAAGCCGGGCGTCACTCGGTTGATCGCGACGCCGGCACCGTGGCCGTGGATGTCGCAACGGTCGTCCACTCCTCCTCGACCACCCCGAATGATGATCGCAGGACCGCGGTTAAGCCCGCCAGCTTCCGGCTGTTCGGTCTGATAACCGCCGCCGCTGCGCCAGGATCGACCGTCGATACCCAGCGGCTGGATTGCCGCGGCAGGCACGACGGCCGTGGGTGCGGGCGCCATGGCCAGAACATGCGCGGACTCCGCGCTCAAGCTGGTTGTCCGGCTCAACGTGGGAGCCACCGGCGAGAGCTCGGGGGCTTCCGCCGTGACCAGCTGGGCGGCGGGGGTCACGGCAGGCCTGGGGGCGTCTTTGGTCCGGGCCGCTCCTCGAAGGAGGGCCGGCTTGAGCGCCTGGCCGGCTTCGAGCTCGGATACCACCGGAGCGTCCGGGTGGATTGCCTCGGGGAGCCCGATGTCTCGGGATGCCGGGGCATCATTCGTTCTGGTGTCTTGACTGGTCTGGTTGGCGGGCTTGGAACATGCAGCTAGGTAACCGCCCACGATCAGGACGGTCGGGATAAGGATTTGGACTCGCACTGGCTCCTCCTACCTCACGGGTGACAACTTGCCATCTCTAGCGGACCAGAACCTGTGGAGGGCCCTGCATATGCCGCGCCACGGCCTGGCGGGGCCTTTTCCCCAGGGAAACGCAGATCGAGCCCGCCCCAACTGTCCTCAGGGAGAGACAAATGATAGGACACATTCTCGCGGGGTGGACATGTTCACCTACCAAGTAAACCTGATTCGGTCGTCCCTGCTACTGGCCACTCTGGCCACCCTGGCCACCCTGGCCTCCTGCGCCTCGCCGGCCCCACGCCCCCGAGCCGTTGGAGCGGATGCGGCTCTGGCCGATACGCTCAAAGCCCGGATCGAAGCCGCCTACGATTTCAGCCGTCCCGGGGTGGTCGAGCGGATGACCGCGCTCTATCCGGACAGCGGCCGGGTGATCTCGGCGAGCGGCGGGAAGGTGGTCTCCTCGCCGGACTCGTTGCGGGCCGGAATCGCGACATTCTGGCGCAGTGTCGGGCAGAACATGCGGGGCGCCAAGTGGGTCTGGGGGGATGTGTACGTGGACAGACTGGGCGACGATGGGGCGGTTCTGACCGCCACTTGGTCCATCCCCCACATCGCCCCCGACAACCGCCCGCACGTGATCCAGGGCGCGTGGACGGCAGTCTTCCGGAGGATCGCTGGAAAGTGGATGATCGTGGCGGAGCATCTCTCGACCCCGCCGACCTGACGGGTGCTCCGGCTTGGAAGCCCTATCAGCAAGACCATCGCCTTCCCCGCTTTCTACCACGCTTGCCCCGTGGCGCGCTCGAAGTAGCCCTCGCCAGTGTTCGTCGGTACGTTTGCGTCTGGTCGAACCTAGCCCGAGCCGGTAATGCCCCGAGCCCCAGCGAAAGCCGCAGCGGCGTCACCCACCAAAGCGATCGCCGGCTTCCTGGCGAAGTACACGCCCGAGATCGCTGCCTTCGGCAGAGCAGCTCGGACGGGACTCCGCAAGCAGGTGCCAGGCGGCGTCGAGCTCGTATACGACAATTACAACGGCTTGGTGTTCGGGTACGGACCGACGGCGCGTCCATCGGACGCCGTCCTCTCCCTCGTCCTCTTTCCACGCTGGGTCACGCTCTGCTTCCTGAAAGGCGCGAGGATGCCCGATCCTAAGAAGCTCCTGAGGGGCAGCGGCACCATCGTTCGCCATGTCAGGCTTGTGGCGGCGTCGGACTTGGAGAAGCCGGATCTCAGGTCGCTGATCGGACATGCGGTTATCGCTGCCAGTCCCCCATTCCCGGGTCAGAGCCGCCGGCAGACGGTGATTAGAGCGGTCTCGGCGAAACAGCGACCGCGGAGAGTGGAGACGTAGATCTCCCGCTTTCCGCTCTCTCCCGACCTCCGATTCCCCGATCCGGTCCCTCCAGGCGAGCGAGTCATGCACGATGAATACGCGGCCATTGCCGATCTCTACGACCACGTCGTGGAGTACCGCGATCGCGACGACGTCGCCTTCTTCGTCGATTTGGCGAAGGAGCTCGAGGCCCCGGTCTTGGAGATCGGGTGTGGAACCGGACGAGTTCTTATCCCGATTGCGCGGGCCGGGCTCGAGGTCGTCGGATTGGATTTGTCACCCACCATGCTTGGGGTGTGCCGTGAACGGCTGCGAAACGAACCGCCGGAAGTCCAATCGCGAGTGAAGTTGGTCCAGGCCGATATGCGGGAGTTCGACCTCGACGGCACCTTCAACCTGGTGACGATCCCGTTCCGGCCGTTTCAGCACCTGGTCACCGTCGAAGACCAGGTGTCATGCCTCGACAGCGTTCACCGGCATCTGGTCCACCGCGGGGTTCTGGTCCTCGACCTGTTCAACCCATCGCTCGATTTTCTGGTCAGACCAACAGGAGAAGAGGCCCCGGCCGAGCCCGAGTTCTCGATGCCGGATGGCCGGCGGGTCATCCGGCGGCATCGGATCGTTTCGCACGACCGTCTCCGGCAGACCAACCAGGTCGAGCTGATCTACTACGTCACCCACGCCGACGGCCGGAAGGAGCGCCTGGTTCACGCGTTCCCGATGCGGTATTTGTTTCGCTACGAGGCCGAGCATCTCCTCGCTCGCGCCGGATTCGAGATCGTCCAGTTGTACGGCGGCTATGACAAGAGCGGCTACGGCACGACCTACCCGGGCGAGCTGATCTTCGTCGCCCGGAAGACCGGCAAGTTCCGGATTCCGCATAACCCGCGGCTGTTCTGACCCGGAGGGTTCCTCACCTGGAGGGCTTCGCATGCTCGACCGATCGATTACCATCGCGCTCCTCGCCGCCGCAGTCGGCACGCCGCCCGCGGCCGGCCAGTCGGTCCAGTACCGCTCTCGCGCGGGTGTCGAGTACCGCTCGCAGCCGGACACTGGGGCCATCGCCCGCGCCGAAAAGACCCTCGCGGCCGAACCGAAGAATCTCGATCTGATCCTTGCCCTCGGCCTCGCCCAGGCCGGCGTTCGCCAATATCGCGAGGCCATCTCCACATTCACGCGCGGGCTCGCCATCGCGCCGAAGAATGCCGTGATGCTTCGGTGGCGAGGCCATCGGTATCTCTCGACCCGGCAGCTCGAGCGCGCCGCAGCCGACCTCGAGGCGGGGATCCGGATCGATCCGTCCATCTATGGCCTCTGGTATCACCTGGGCATCGTGCGATTCGCCCAGGCCGACTTCGCCGGCGCAGCGGCGGCCTTTGCGCGGGCGCAGCCGATCGCGCCCGACGCCGGTGAACTGGCCGGAGCAACCGACTGGCTGTGGATGTCCTTGTCGCGAGCCGGCCGAGGAGCGGACGCGCAGGCCATGCTCGACCGGCATCCCGACTCCCTCTCGACCACGGTCCAGTATGCGCAACGTTTGAAGCTCTACCGCGGCGTGATCGGACCGGATGCCGTCGTGACCGCGGCCGACACATCGGACGTCGCAATCGCGACCTTGAGCTACGGCATCGGCGACTGGTACTTGATCAAGGGCGATACCGCGAAGGCGCGGAGTTGGTTCCGGCGGGCGATCGCGTCCGGCGGGTGGCCGGCGTTCGGGTTCATCGTGGCGGAGCGGGAGCTGGACCGGCTTCACTGACTGAGCATCTGACTCGCAGAGCAGGCCGCGACACGATTGACAAAGCCCGGCCCGCTCAATAGCCTACACGCAGAATGAAGTGAAGCTGGGCCGTATCGTCCTGCCGGTTGCGGGTCGACGGCCCATTTTTTTTGACCTGACCTCAAGCAGGGGGTCTGATATCCGAATCGCTCTTGCCCTCGCCGGAATGCTCGCCGCCTCCCCGTCGGCAGCGCAGCGTCCAGCGCTCAGCCGGGCGGACGTAGAAGCTTGGCTCGACGGCTTTCTGCCTAACGCGCTCGAGCATGCCGACATCGCGGGCGCGGTGGTCGTGGTGGTCAAGGACGGCCACATCCTGGTGGAGAGAGGCTACGGCTTTGCCGACGTGGCCCGCCGAACGCCCGTCGATCCCGAGCGAACGCTGTTCCGGCCCGGGTCGGTATCAAAGCTGTTCACTTGGACGGCCGTGATGCAGCTCGTCGAGCAGGGTAAGCTCGACCTGGACCGCGATATCAACGAGTACCTCGACTTCACGATCCCTCCCCGTGCCGGCCGGCCGATCACGCTGCGGAATGCGATGACCCACACGACCGGCTTCGAGCAGCCGATCAAGAACTCGTTCCTTCCCGATACCACGGTCATCGATCTCAGGTCCTATCTGACGGGATGGGTTCCGGAGCGGATATTTCCTCCGGGGGAAGTGCCGGCCTACTCAAACTACGCCACCGCGCTCGCGGGCTACGTCGTGCAACGAGTCTCCGGCGAGCCGTACGACGACTACATCGAGCGTCACATCTTCGCGACGTTAGGCATGGAGCACTCGACTTTTCGGCAGCCGCTGCCTGCCGCGCTCCGGCCGCTGATGTCGAACGGCTACTCGGTCGGGTCCGAGCCGGCCAAGTCGTTCGAGACGATTGCTCAGGCGCCGGCCGGGAGCCTGACCTCGACCGGCTCTGACATGGCGCGGTTCATGATCGCTCATCTGCAAGGCGGTGCTTTCGGATCCGCACGGATTCTCGAGCCCGCGACCGCGCGGATGATGCACGGGACGCCGCTCACCATCATCCCCCCGCTGAGCCGCATGCTGCTGGGGTTCTACGAGGCCGACCGCAATGGGCACCGGGTCATCGCCCACGGCGGGGATACCGGCTGGTTCCACAGCGACCTCCGGCTCCTGATCGACGACGGCGTCGGATTCTTCATCTCGATGAACAGCGCCGGCCGAGACTACGCCCACTACTTCATGCGGAACGCGCTGTTCGAAGAGTTCACGGATCGCTACTTCCCCGCCCCGGGATCCGATCCCGCCGCCGACTCGCCCACCGGCCCCGAGCATGCCCGGGCAATCGCCGGCCTTTACGAGAGCTCGCGCGGCTCGGCATCGAACTTTCTCAGGATCTCTTCCTTGTTGGGGCCGGTCGAGGTGGTCGCTCGGCGTGACGGCACCATCAGCACGGGCGAATTCGTGCAGCTCAACGGCCAACCCAAGCAGTGGCGAGAGATCGCTCCGTTCGTCTGGCGGAACGTCGACGGCAACGACCGGCTGGCCGCGAAAGTCGTGAACGGCAAGGTGGTAATGTGGAGCGGCGACGAGGTATCGGCCGCGGTCGTGTTCCTCCCGATCCCGGCCTGGCGTTCGCCCGCGTGGCTGATGCCGGCGGTGCTGGCATCGCTCGCGATACTCACCGCGACGGGGCTGCAGTGGCCGATCGCTGCGCTGGCGCGGCGGCGCTTCGGCAGGCCTTCGCCTCTGGCCGGCAATGACCTGCTGGCATACCGCCTGGTCAGGGCAAGCGCCATCGCGATCCTCGGTGTCGTGCTCGCCTGGAACGCGCTGTTAGGCACGCTCGGCTCCGAGGCACTGCCCGCCACTACTGCGGCGGACTGGCTGCTCTGGATTTTACAGCTAGGCACCCTCGTGGTGTTCGTCGGTGCGGCGCTGGCTGCCGGCTGGAACGCGAAGCGGGTATGGGCCGGCAGACGGAGCCGGTTCCGCAAGCTCTGGAGCACAGGACTCCTGATCGCGTGTCTGGCGATGCTGTTCACGGCCTTCGTGTTCAAGCTGATCGCATTCGACGTGAACTACTGACCGTGTATCTGGCCTCTGCGCTCGCCGCGCTTCTTGGAGCCCCGCAAAGCCCGGCTTCCGATGCCGTCGTTGAGGGCGCGCGTCGGCTCGATTCCGCGGACCTAACGGCGTGGCTCGACGGCCGGATGCCGTACGCGTTGCGCCAGGGCGACATCGCGGGCGGCGTGGTCGTCGTGGTCAAGGGCGGCCGGGTTCTGGTCGAGAGGGGTTACGGGCTCTCCGACGTCGCAAGGAAGCTGCCGGTAATCCCGGAGAGCACGCTGTTCCGGGTCGGATCAGTTTCGAAGCTGTTCACTTGGACCGCCGTGATGCAGCTCGTTGAGCAGGGCAAAGTCGACCTCGACCGCGACATCAACGGGTATCTCGACTTCGAGATTCCGGCACGCCGGGGCCGGCCGATCACGCTTCGCAACCTGATGACCCACACGCCCGGCTTCGCGGAGGTGCTCAAGCACCTGGCTTCCTACGACTCGACCCACATCTTCGGGCTCGGTCCCTATCTCAAGAGCGGAACACCCGACCGGCTCTTCCCCCCGGGAGAAGTCACCGCCTATTCGAACTACGGCGCGGCGCTGGCCGGCTACATCGTCGAACGCGTGTCAGGACAGCCATTCGCGGACTATGTCGACCGCCATATCCTCGGACCGCTCGGGATGGCGCGCTCGAGCTTGCATCAGCCGCTGCCGGCACCGCTCCGGCCGCTCCTGGCCAAAGGTTACGTGCTCGGCTCCGGCGCCGAGCAGCCGTTCGAGATGATCCCGGCTTCGCCGGCGGGCGGCCTGAGCGCCACGGGCGACGACATCGCACGGTTCATGATCGCGCACCTCGACAGCGGGGCCTACGGCTCGACCCGCATCCTCGGTCCTGAGACCGCGAGGCTGATGCACGACACCCCGCTGACGATCGTCCCAGCCGTGCACCGCATGTTGCTCGGCTTCTACGAAAACGACCAGGGCGGGCATCGCGTGATCGCCCACGGCGGAGACACTCAATGGTTTCACAGCGAGCTCCAGCTGTTCGTGGACGACGGCATTGGCCTGTTCGCCGCGGTGAACAGCACGGGACGAGACGGCGCGGCTTGGGCCGTGTTAGGCACGCTCATCCGCGACTTTGCCGAACGGTACCTGCCCGGCACGGCTCCCGATGGGCAGCTCGATTCGGTCGTCGCGGCCGGCCACGCTCGGATGATCGCCGGTCGCTACGACGGGTCGGTCCAGGACGCCAACCTGTTCAGCCTCCTGAAGCTGCTCGCGCAGGCCACGGTGACCGCCCAGCCGGACGGAACCATCACCGTGTCCGCCTTCGCCGACGCGAGCGGCCGGTCCAAGAGATGGCGTGAGATCGCACCGTTCGTCTGGCGGGATGTCGATGGGCCGGACCGCCTGGGTGCGAAGGTCGAAGCCGGCCGGGTGGTGATGTTCAGCGCCGACGAGACCTCGACGTCGACCGTGTTTCTGCCGACTCCGTGGTGGCGTTCGTCCGCGTGGCTCGTGCCCGGTTTGAAGGCGTCGCTCCTCGTGCTCGTCCTGACGATAGCTCAATGGCCCATCGCCGTCGTGGCGCGGCGGCGCTATGGCTCCGCACCTCCGGCGGCCCCAGCGGCGGCGATCACCAAGCGAAATCGTCTGGCCGCGCTCGCGGTCGTCGGGACCTTCGCTGCATTCGCCGCTACGATCGTTCTGATGATATCGGATTTCACGCTCCTAACGCCAAGCCTCGACTGGTGGGTTTGGCTTCTCCACCTTCTGGCGCTGATCGCCTTCGTCGGCGGCGCTGGGGCGGCGCTATGGAATACGGGTCGCACGTGGGCAAGCCGGCCGCCCTGGTTCACCCGGCTCTGGACCTCGGCCGTCGCCGCCTCGTGCCTCGTGATATTGTGGACGGCGGTCGCATTTAAGCTGATCGGGTTCACAGCTCGGTACTGAGACTCGGGAAGGGCAGCCGGTCGGGGAGTCGCAACGTCTTGAAAGCGAGACGCGTCTAAGGCTTGAACCAAGGCGAGGGAATCGTCTCATGGCCGTTTGCTCCTTCACGTCCAGCCTCTCTACATTGTAGAATGAAACCACCCGCGAGCTGGCCCCTGCCCCGGCTGCCCGCTGCCCTCCTCCGGTCGTGGGTCCCCCGCGCCGAGCGTGACGAGGTCCTCGAGGACCTGGGGACCGACTACGCGAGGTACCGCGAGAGGCGGGGCCGGCTCATCGCGGGCCTTTGGCTGTGGCGGCAAACCCTGGGCTCGCTCCCGGCGCTCGTAGGGCGGAGCTGGTGGAGGGGCTGGACGGGATTCGAACCTGACGCGAATCGGATGCGACCTGGAGGCTCATCGATGGAAACCTGGATCATGGATCTGCGCTATGCGGCACGCCGTCTCCGCGCGCGTCCTACGTACGCCCTCCTCGCAATCCTCACCATCGCGCTCGGCGTCGGCGGGACGGCGGCGATCTATAGCATCGTTCGAGAGCTGCTGATCAGACCGCTGCCGTATACGGACGAGGACAACGTCGTGGTGTTCTGGGCGCCGTTCGACTGGGCCGAACGGGAGCTGGTCTTCCTGCGACCGCAGGTGCCCGCATTCAAGGAGATCGTCGCGTTCCGTACGGCCGATGTGACGCTCGAGCTAGGGACCGCGCCCGCCCAGCTGCTCCAAGGGATCGCCTCATCGGCGGAGCTCTTCAGCGTCCTCGGTGCGGCGCCGGCTATCGGCCGAACGTTCCGGGCCGGCGAGGACGTCAAGGGAGCCGAGGCGGTCGCCGTGCTGAGCCACGCGATGTGGCGCAAGTTAGGCTCCGACCCCTCCATCCTGGGGCGCCGGCTCCGGATGGGCGGAGTCGAGCGGACGGTGATCGGCATCATGCCGCCGAACTTCTGGTTCCCCGACCCCTCGATCGAGGTGTGGGTGCCGGCCGAGATCAACCCCGAGGAGGGTTCAGGAAACTATACGATCGTTGGGCGCCTCGCGGCCAGTCAGCGGCTCGAGGCGATGGCAACGCCCCTGGCGCAGATAACGCGCGCGCTGGGCGAGCGGTACAAGTATCCGGAGAAGTGGGACAAGACCAAGAATGCCAAGCTGACGCCCGTCCGCGAGTATCTCATTGGATCGCTCCGTCCCGCGCTCCTGGCAACAAGCGCCGCCATGGCGCTGATCCTCCTCATCGCATGCGCCAACGTCGCGGCTCTCATGCTCGGGCAGGTCAACAATCGATCGGCTGAGCTCGCCGTGCGCTCGGCGCTCGGAGCGGACCGCCGCCGTCTGACCCAGCAGCTCGTCGCCGAGGCACTCCTGATCGGCCTGCTCGCGGGGATGGCCGGAGCGGGACTCGCGAGCGGAGGGTTCCGGCTCCTGGTGGCCAGCCTGCCGTTAGGTGCGTGGGCC
>JBDTOH010000079.1:0-14505 GCA_039933355.1 Gemmatimonadota bacterium
CAGGTCTTGCAGGTGAAGATCTATCCTCCGTATCCGGTGGATGAGCCCCGACGGGCAGCAGTCATCCGACAGTTCAACGGAGTTGCCGCTCAAATCGAAAGAGAGCTGACCGGACGGTTGTCGCCGGCGGCTGTGTCGCTGCCGCGGCTTGCGCCCGATGCAGGCGCGAAGGAAGCAGACCAGGCCGCTGCCAGGCTTGGTGAGACAGCAAAGCAAATCGCCGCGTCGCGAACTGCGCTCGCGGCTGGAACGGTCTCGCAGGGGATCGGCGATGCCGAGGCCCAGGCGACAAGCGTGGTGGTGAAGACAGGGCTCGCTCACGAGGAGAGTGGCAGCATCACGGGTCGTGATGTGGGCGTTCTCCGAGACATCGGGTAATCCAGCAATGGGTCTCCGCATTACGGTCAAACCAGGTGAGCGTCTGATTCTGGGCGGTGCCGTCGTCAGAAACGGCGCTACCCGGGCAGAGCTCATCATCGAGAACGACGTGCCGATCCTCAGGGGTAAGGACGTCATGCGCCTCGAAGACGCCGAGTCGCCGTGCCGGCGGATCTACTTCACGATCCAGCTCATGTATGTCGACCCGGCGAATATGGATCAGCATCGCGAGCTCTACCTCGAGCTGGTTTCGGATGTCGTCCATGCGTCTCCAAGCACGAGGGCTACCTTGAGCGAGATCAGCGATCTCGTCGTCGGCGGCCAGTACTATCAGGCGCTCAAGGTGGCTCGGAAGCTCATCGCCTACGAAGAGGAATTGATCAGTCATGTCGCAATACGCAGCTAACGCATACGCCGCGGTCGAAAAGATCACGGTCAGCGGTCGCCAGCTCGAGGCCTCCGCACTGTTTCGAACCGCCAGGGAGCTCCAGCTCGCTCAAGAATCGTTCGGCAAACCCGGCAACGAGACCAAGCTCGACGCGGCGCTCAAGCTCAACCAGCGGCTGTGGACCTTCTTTCAGGCAGAGCTCGAAGCATCCGACAATCCGCTCCCGCCCGAACTCAAGGCGAGCCTCCTCAAGCTGTCGATGTTCGTCGACCGCCGGACGTTCGAGCTGATGGCTTTTCCGAATCCCGAGAAGGTCGCCATTCTCATCAACATCAATCGAAACATCGCGGCCGGGTTGTCGACGGTGCCGGCAGTGGCTGGGGTGTAGGACGATCGAAGGGCAATGATGGGTGGGAAGCAGGACACAGATTCCAAAGATGGACCTCGCCGCATCCTCCGCAGATTCCCCAATACCGAACGACCGACGCAGTCGCCGGGACATCTCAATCCTGCGGCGACGAGCCTAACCGCCGCCCGCTTCGCGCTGCGATTTACCGGAGGAAGTCGGTGAGATTGAGCGACAACAGCCTGCTCGTCGCCGCGTAGGAGGCCTGGATCGTCGTCTGGAGGCTGAGGAGTCTGGCGCTCGCCTCCTCGAGGGAGATGTCCTGAACGTTGGACCGGACGTCTTCCAGGTCGTTCTTGATGATCGCCTGGCTCGCCAGGTTGGTGATAATCTGCTTGCCGACCACACCGGTCTGTGCCTCGCTGACGAGGAGTCGGTCGGCAGTGTCGAAGACGGTGGTGACGGCGGCCTGAACCTGCGCCTCGGTCTGGTTGTTGGCGGGGTCGGCTGCGTCCCGGAGGGCCTTGAGGGCGGCGATCGCGGGCGCGAGGTATTGATCCCCGGTATGGTTGGGCGAGATCTGGACGCCGTCGCCAATCGTCGTCAGGCGAGGGTTGACGCTGCCTTGGTAGTTCCCCTGCGTGGCGCCGGGATTTGGGTCGAACGGCGGGGTCGTCGAGTCCGTCCCCGACAAAATGTATTCGTTCCCGATCTGCGTATTCCCGAGGCTGATCACCTGATTGAGAATGCTGTCGAGCTGATTGGCGGCGATCTGGCGCTGATTGATCTGGTCGGTGGTGTACGGCGGATCGCCCTTGGCGAAGCTCAGGGCGAAATTGCGGCCGTCGCGGAGGAGTTCACCCACCTGCTTGACCACAGCGCCTTCCGCACCGGAGCGAATCTGGGCCAGCGTGGAGTTCTTACCGTACTGCTCCAGGGCCCTAAGGCCCGACTGAATCCGCATGACCTGAGCGGCACCGGCGGGATCCTCTTCGGAGCGGGTAAACCGCTTACCGGTGGAGATCTGCGACTGCAACTGGGAGAGACGCGACAGGTTGTTCTGGATCTCGCGAATGGCCTGCTCGGATCGCACGATGTTTGTTATGCGCACGTTCAGCTCCCAATCGACATGCCGGGACACCCGGACATATATTCCAGTATCGCACGACCGTAGCAAACCTTGAGCCAAGGGGCGAATGGCCAACATCCTGTGCGTGGACGACGAACCGTCGGTCGGAGTCGTCCTAGAGCACGCACTGACCAGGATCGGCCATACGCCGACTCTTGTGAACAGCGTCGACGAGGCCATCAAGCTTGCGGGGCGCCAGTCGTTCGACCTGATCATCACCGACTATCGGATGCCCAACGCCACGGGGCTCGATCTCATTGGAGAGCTCGAGAAGGAAGGGCTTCAGATTCCGGTCATTATCATGACCGGCTACTCGAGCATCGAGCACGCCGTGATCTCGCTCCGGAGCGGGGCGATCGATTACCTCACGAAGCCGATCCGGGCCGAGACGCTTCGGATCGCGGTCAATCAGGCGCTCGAGGTGGTTCGACTCCGAAAGGAGAACGAAACCTTCCGGCAGGAGATCAACTCTCTGCGCGGCCGGCGGCAGATTCTGGGCGACAGCGCGGCACTCCGGCGGGTGCTCGACATCGTGAGCACCGTCGCGGCGACCAAGGCGACCGTGCTGCTGCAAGGGGAGTCCGGCACCGGCAAGGAGCTGATTGCCCGCGCAATCCACGACCAAAGCCCGCGCCACCAGGCCCCGTTCATCACGATCAATTGCGCGGCCATGCCGGAAGGATTGGTCGAGAGCGCGCTGTTCGGCCATGAGAAGGGCGCGTTCACCGGCGCGACAGCGCGGACACAGGGCGCGTTCGAGCGCGCCAACGGCGGGACGTTGTTGCTCGATGAGATCTCCGAGATGAGACTCGACCTGCAGGCCAAGCTGCTCCGGGTGATCCAGGAGCAGGAGTTCGAACGGGTCGGCGGCCAGCAGCCAATCCGCGTGGATGTGCGGCTGGTTGCGACGACCAATCGGGACCTCAAGGCGGAGGCGGAGGCGGGGCGGTTCCGGTTCGATCTCTACTATCGGTTGAACGTCGTTCCGATCTTCATCCCGGCCCTCCGCGACCGGCTCGATGACATTCCGGTTCTGGTGCACCACTTCGCGATGCGGGCCGCGCAGCAGCTCGGCGTCGAGTTAGGCGGGATCACGCCCGAGGCGATCGGGGCGCTCCAGCATCGGCCCTGGCACGGCAACATTCGGGAGCTGCAGAACGTGATCGAGCGCGGCGTGATTCTCTCTCGGGGGGCGACGCTCCGGCCCGACGCGTTCATCGACGACTACGACGCGGCCCGAGCGGTGGCGGCGCTGGCTCCGAGCCCGGCCGCGGCGGCTGCGGCATCGGCCGCCGCCCCGAGCGGCGCGGCCCCAATGTCAGCCCAGCCGAGTCCGCCGGCGCCGCCTTCGGGGGATGTGCTCGACTTGACCGAGCTGGAGCGGATCACGATTCAAAAAGCGCTGGTCGTGACCGCCGGCAATCGTACCCGCGCCGCCAAACTCCTCGGCATCAGTGAGCGGACGCTTCGCAACAAGCTCAACACGCGGAAGGGTGCGGAAGCCCCGCAAGGATAGGGGCCGGGGGCAGGGGACAGGGACTCCGGGTTATGTGGGCGCCTCCAGATTGGCGCCCTATTGCTAAGATGGTGTGGTCCTCGGGCCCCCGTCCCCCATTCTCTCCTCCTCACTCCTCCCTGAGCGTGACAGTCGGATCCACCCGGGTAGCTCGCCACGCAGGGATCAGACCGGCCAGTGTCGCCGCGACGAGCAGGGTCGCGACGGTCGCGGCGAGGACTGCGGGCTCGTAGGGCGAGGTGGCGAAGAGGAGCGGGGCGACGAACCGGCCCGCAGCCATCACTACCGCAACCCCGACCGCGATCCCCAGGAGCGCCGATCGCAGCCCCTCGCCCAGGACTAGTCGGACCAGCCTGCCCGGGCGAGCGCCTAACGCTAGCCGGACGCCCATCTCCCGCTGCCGCCGAGCCACCGAGTACGCCAGCACACCGTAGAGCCCGACCGCCGCGATCACCAGGGCCACGCCGCCGAAGATCGCGAACATCGCCGCGCCCAGCCGGTAGGGGCGCACTTGCGGCTCGAGCAGCGTCGCCCAGGGGACGACGGCTGCGGTGACGATTCCGGGAATGGCCGCCGTCATCGTTCGCTGGAGTGTCCGCTCGAGGCCCGGGGCGTCTCCAGCGACCCGCACGAACAGCGCCTGGGGCCAGTGCGGGAAGTCGGTCCACTGCTCGAGCGGGACGAATGCCTGAGGCTGAGCCGTCTCGTTGAACCGGTGCACCCGCGAGTCGCGCACCACGCCGACGACGGTGCGGCACGCCGGCGCCTGTTCGATCAGAAAACAGCGGCCTAACGCCTCCCCGCCCCGAAACAGCCGTCGCGCCATCGTCTGATTCACGATCACGACCGGTGCCGCGCCGGCGCCGTCGGCGGCTGCGAAGTCGCGTCCGCGCACCAGCGTCGTACCGACCGTGGCGAAGTATCCCGGTGAGATCCCGTTGAGGAACGGCCCGCCGCCGGTCCACACGATCGAGTCCTGCCCCGGAACCCGGACCGCGAGGCCGCCCACGCTCGAGCGAAACGGCACGCTCCCCGCGAGTGCGGCGCTCCGCACGAACGGGAGCGCTGTCACTCGCGCCAGCGCCTCGCGCATGCCGGCGAGCCGCTCGATGTGGGTCGGATCGCGGCTGTATTGAGCTGATGCGATCAGCACTCGGTTGGGGAGGAGGCCGAGATCGAGTGACCGCACGCCGTGCAGGCTGTGAACGAAGAGCCCCGCACCCGCGAGCAAGACCACGGTTAGCGCCGTCTGGATCAGCACCAGCCCGGAGCGGGCCCGCGATCGTGCTGGCCCGTCACCGATGCTCGAACGGAGCGCCTCGGCGAGCCCAACCCGATCGGGCGTGAGCAACGGCCCGATTCCCACAACGATGCCGGCTCCAACGGCCGTGGCGGTGGCCACGGCGAAGATTCTGGGGTCGAACCAGTGGTCGAGCGTCGCGACCTGAGGAAGGAGCACCAGGCGGACCGCTTCGGCGCCCCAGATTGCCACCGCCACCGCGACGACCGCGCCGCCGAGCGCGAGGAGGAGGGACTCAGTCACCAGCTGCCGCGCGAGCCGTGCCCGCGAGCTGCCCAACGCGAGCCGGACCGCAAACTCGCGCCGCCGCCGGGCTGCGCGAGAGAGCAGCAGGTTGGCCACGTTGCTCACCGCGATCAGGAGCACAAGTAGGGTCACCCCGCCAAGCCACAGCGCGATCCGCGCTTCCGGCGCGGGGCCGTCGAGGCCGCGCGCCGCGATGACCGACCCGAGCCGGAACCGGACCGTGGAATCGGCGGCTTCCGTCCCATCGGTTCCCTGATGCCATGCCCGGGTCGCCTCATCGGCCGCGGGCGCCGGCACCGCGGAGGGCCGGAGCCGTCCCACGATGTAGATCCCCGACCAGCCGCGCGCGAGATGCCACGGTTTGCCGCCGAGCGTCCCCGCATCCGCGGACCAGGGGCCCATCGGCATCCAGACGTCCACCGGCGAAAGATCCACACCGGTGAAATCCGGCGGTAGCACCCCGACGACGGTGTAGGCGCGGCCGCCAATCGCGATCGGCTGGCCCATGATGTTCGGCGCGCTACCGAGGCGGCCGGTCCAGAGCCGCCCGCTGATCACGACGACCCGCGCTCCTCCCTGCGGCCGGTCCTCGGATGCGTCGAAAAACCGGCCCAGGAGAGGCCGTACGCCGAGCATCGGCAAGAAGTCGTGCGTCGCGATGGCGCCGTCGAGCCGGGTGGTCTCCCCGTCCCGGGCCAGTGCCCACTCGTAGCCGTTCTGATAGGATGCGACCCGCGCGAAGGACCGCGTGGCCCGCCGGAGATCTTCGAGATCCGCCAGGTTGAATTCGGAGCCGGTCTGCCGCTCACCCTCCGCCGTACGCCGTTCGGCGAAGAGCCGGACAAGTCGCCCCGCGTCCTCTACGTGCGGCGCGGCCCGGAGCAGGAGCCGGTCGATGATCCTGAACATCGTCGCGGTCGCCCCGATACCGAGGCCGAGCGTGATCACCGCGATCGCGGCGAACAGAGGATCCCGCTTCAGACCGCGAATCGCCTGACGGAGCGACTGACCGATTTCGGCGATGATCGCGTTCCGGCCCATGAGGCGTGCCTCCTCGACATAGTAAGTAGAGCTGCCGAACGCGCGCTTCGCGCTGAGCCGCGCCGCATCGGCGGCTTGGCCATCGTGCGTCAACTGCTGTTCCTCGAGCGAGAGATGAAACCGGAACTCCTCGGCTCGCTCCCGATCGACTGCGCCGGGCCGGAGCAGCCGGCGGAGCCGATGGCGGAAGGCCTGGAGGAACGACACCCGAATTCTCTCGTTAGGCCCGGCCGAGCACCCGGGCGATGCCGAGCGCGAGCCGGTCGTATTGGGAGACCTCTTCGCCGAGCTGCTTGCGGCCGGCAGCCGTGATCTTGTAGTAGCGGGCGCGCCGGCCGGTCGGCGTGACGCCCCACTTCGACGTGACCCAGCCCTTGAGCTGGAGCCGCTCGAGCGCGGGATAGAGCGAGCCTTGCTCCACTCGAAAGACCTCCCCGGAAACCCGGCCGATATGCTGGGCGACCGCATACCCGTGAGCCGGGGCGACCGTGAGGGTCTTGAGGATCATCATCTCGAGGGTGCCCTGCACGAGGTCGTTGCGCGAGGGTTTAGCAGAATCGCTCATCGGCAAGATAGGTAGACAGTCGTCATATGTTGATGGTCTACAATAGGGCGCGGCGTGCGGGGTGTCAATCCGGACGACGGCATGACCCACGACGGCACGATGGCAGGACGGCACGACGGCAAGACGGCAGGGTGCTCCGTCGGGCGTTGGAGGTGGTGGTAGGAGCCGGCTCTCGGGCTCGCGTGAATCTGGTCCTCTTGCCGTCGTGCCGTCTTCTTCCGGCAGTCTCTGCCGGATTTTCTTTCCTCTCCGGGCCGTGCGACAGCTTTTGCACTTCGGGTAAGTGACCCTCGCGCGAGCGCACCTTTCCCATCTAACCGGCCCCGCTGCAACGGCTTGGCTGCTGGGCCACGAGCGAGCCTCCTCCGGCCCTCGATCGAGGTACGGCGATTGCCGAACCATAGGCTCGACCTCAATCAGGGCCGACACCGATGATCAGGGGATTGTTTGGAGTTCGAAGCCTTCCATCTGCCCTTCGCGGCGGGCTGGAAGAGACTAGTGCGACCCAGCGCGGCATCGCCAAGCGGGTTTCGCAAGCTGTGGACACGAGCACGTCCACGTCTTTCGGTAGCGCGCTCGAGGCCCAGGTGGCCAAGAAGAAAGCGGCTGAGGAAGACTTGCCTCGTGAGATGGCGTCGCTCGCCGACACGCAGATCCGCTTCGAGGCGGACGCGCAGCTTCTCAAGGAAGCGTACGGGCGGCTTCGGACCGCAATCAAGAATGTCTAATCCACACGTCGGGCCGTTCCCGTTCACGCCGCGTCCGGTCAGGCAGTACTTCCAGTCGCTCGCGATCAGCTCGAACGGGATGGGCGCGCAGCAGCGCTTTCTCGAAGTGATTACCGAGAACATCAGCAACGCCGAGACGACCAAGACGCCTGACGGCGGGCCCTATCGGCGTCAGGTAGCGGTCACCGAGCGCGATCCGCGGACCGGGCTGCTCAGCACCCGAATCGTCGAGGACCCGCGCAAAGGCCGGATGGTGCAGGATCCCACCCATCCGGATGCGGACGCGGACGGCAACGTCTTCTTCCCCAACGTGGACATCAACAACGAGATGGTCGACTTGATGATCTCCCGGCGGGTCCACGAGGCAAATGTCACTGCGTTCCAGGCAGCGAAGGCCATGTTGCGCCGCTCGCTCGAAATCTGAACTAAGACGAGGATTCGATGGAGATCAGCGGTTCACGGATTGGATATTCTCAGCCGGCTCTCACGCCCCCGTCGCGCCCGGCGATCGAGCGGACCGTCCGCACGCCGGACGCGGCCGAAGCGACGTCGTCCAAATCGCTCCGCGACGTGCTGACGGCGGAAGAGCGGGCCTACTTCGAGCAGCTGCACGACTTCGGCCCCATCACCTACAGTCCTCGCGCGCGGCAGTCCGCTCCTCCGAGCGGCCCCGTCGGCCAGCGCATCGACGCGCGAGCCTAACATGACCGCACCGATTACCGGCATTCGGCCCCAGATCGTCAGTCCCTTCGAGCGGGGCGACGGCGGGATCTCGCTCGAAGACGGCGGCCCGTCGTTCGGCGATCTGTTCAAGCGCGCTCTGAACGACACCTCCGGGCTCGAAGACGACGCCCAGAACTCGATCGGGGCCTTTCTTCGAGGCGAGCCGGTCGAGCTCCATCAGGTCATGGCGGCGAGCGAGGAAGCGGCCATCTCGCTCGAGCTGCTCGTCGAGGTCCGCAACAAGCTGACCACCGCCTACCAAAGCATCATGAATACGCAGATCTAGCATGGCCAACCAAATGGTGCAGCAGATGACCGGCGCCGTTCGACGAATGAACGGACCCCGCCGTGTCGTCATTATCGGCGGATCCGCGCTGGTCTTGATAGCCGTGGTGATGGTGGCGCTCTGGGCGGCGGAGCCGGCCTGGGTTCCGCTCTACAAGGACATCTCGCTCGCCGATGCCGGCCGGATGGTGGACGCGCTCGACAAGGCCGGCGTTCGAAGCAAGCTCAACGCCGACGGCAGCGAGATCATGGTCGGCGCTAGCGATCGGGCCCGGGCCCGCGTGCTCCTCGCCAAAGAGCAGCTACCGATGACCGGGCGCCCCGGGTTCGAGCTGTTCGACACGAAGGCCGACTGGGGCATGACCGATTTTGCCCAGCGGATCATGTATCAGCGCGCCCTCGAAGGCGAGCTCTCGCGCACGATCAGCACGACCGACGGCGTCGAACGCGCGGAGGTTCACATAACGATTCCAGAGGCGGGTGTGCTCCGGCGGCTCGACCGGCCGGCCAAGGCGGCGGTGGTCCTCAAGATCAAGCGGGGAGCGACTCTCGCGCCCGGCGCGGTGCAGGGTGTGATCGCCATGGTCAGCAACAGCGTGGACCGGCTCTCCGCGGACAACATTGCCGTGACGGACGAGACCGGCCGGCTCCTCTCCGGCGCCAGCGCGGAGGGCGCCGGCTTCGGCGCGACCGCGCACCGGATCGAGATGCAACGATCGGTCGAGCAATACCTCGGCTTGAAGGCGGAGCAGATGCTCCAGTCGGTGAGCGGCCTCGGCAAGCCCCAGGTCCAGATCGCTGCCACGCTCAACTTCGACCAGGTCGAGCGGACGATCGAGACGTTCGATCCCGACGCGCAAGTGCTCCAGAGCGAAGGACGGAGCGAGACCGAAGCGCCCGCCGACGGTACCGGTGCGCAGACAATCGTCAACAACACGTATCAGAACTCCCGTAAGCTCGAGAAGATCGTGAGCTCCGGGTCGGGGATCACCCGCCTGACCGTGGCCGTGATGGTCGATGAGCGCGCGATGGTCGCCGATACGACGAGCCAGACGCCCCGTACCGAGCGGCTCGCGAGCGTCGAGTCGCTGGTCAAGAACGCGATCGGATTCGACAGCGCCCGGGGCGACCGAATCACCGTCACCGCTGTGCCGCTCCAGGTCCCCGCCGTCGATACGACGAGCCTCCAGGCCATCCCGCGCGACATCATGGTGGTAGTCGAGCGGTTCAGCCGGCCCGCGATCGGGCTGGTCGCGATCATCGTGATGCTGGTCCTCGCGCTCAAGGGGATGAAGGCGGTGCAGTCGAGCGGTATGAGCTCCCAGAGCTCGCTTACCACGAGCCGAACCCGGGGCGAGCTCCCGCCCGGCTTGGAGAGCGAGGTCGCGCCGTTAGGGCCGACTCCGGAGGTCGTTCTCCTTCGTAATCGGGTCGTCGCGGAAACCACCGAGCGTCCCGAGCTGATGGCGCAGGTCGTTCGGGCCTGGATGAGTGAGGGTTGATGGCGGCCGCACTCGGAGGGTCAAAGGCCGGACGCGGCAAGGATGACGTGGCCCTGAGCGGCATGCGCAAGGCCGCAATCTTCTGTATGACGCTGGGCAACGACAAAGCGGCCGACATCTTCAAGCTGCTGTCGCCGACCGACGTCGAGCTACTGTCCAAAGAAATCGCGATCACCAACTCGATCGAGCCGGAAACGGTCGAGGTCGTCCTCAGCGAGTTTCGGGGCGTCTTCCAGGCGGCGGAGGCCGCCGCGCACGGCGGTGTCACCGTGGCGCAGGAGATTCTCGAGAAGGCGCTCGGGCCGCAACGCGCCAAGGTCATTCTCGACCGGATCAAAGAACAGATCACCGACACCGGGCTCCGCCGCCTGAAGAAGGCCGGCCCTGATGTCTTGAACAGCGTGCTGCGCGGAGAACATCCGCAGACCATCGCCCTGATCCTCGCGCACCTCGACGCTCGCCAGTCCGCGGTCGTGATCGCGACCATGGAGTCCGAGCTCGCCGCCGACGTCCTCTGTCGGGTCGCCCGGATGGACAAGATCTCGCCCGAGATGCTCCAACTGGTCGAGCAGGTTCTTGCCAGCAAGGCCGATCTCTCGCTCGGTCAGGAGATGATGCTGACGGGTGGTCCCGCGACGGTCGCCAAGGTGCTCAACCTCACCGGCGGCACCCTCGAGAAGCAGATGCTCGAGGCGATTCAGTCGAAGAACGGCGATATCGCGACCGAGGTCAAGAACCTGATGTTCGTGTTCGAGGATCTCAAGCTGCTCGACGGCCGCGCGGTCCAGCGATTGCTTCGCGAGATCGACAGCAAGGAGCTCGCGCTCTCGCTCAAGGCGGCGAGCGAGGAGCTCAAGGAGCACATCTTCAAGAACATGTCCGAGCGGGCCGCGGCGGCGCTCAAGGAAGAGCTCGAGTTCCTCGGACCGGTCAAGGTCCGCGACGTCGAGGCCGCGCACATCCGGATCATCGAGATCATGCGGAGCCTCGAAGATGCCGGCGAGATCATCATCGGCGGTCGCGGCGGAGACGAAGATGTCATTGCCTGAGCCAATTCCCGCTTTGTGGGCCGTGGCCCAGCCTCCGGCGGCGACCAGCCACTGGTCGCCCAACGACCTCGCCGCCCGAAAGGCGGACTCCACCGCCGGGACCCCGGAGCTGGAAGCCGATCCCATCGCGGACGCGTACGATCGCGGCGTCCAGGAAGGCTTTGCCCAAGGCGTGGCGCGGGCCGAGGAGCAGCTGCGACCCGCCCATGAGACGTTGGCGGCCCTGCTCCGCGCGCTCGAGCGCGAGCGGCTCGTGTTCACGCAGACGCTCGAGCGCAACCTCAACGCGATGGCGATCACCATCGCCCACCATCTGTTCCAGGCGGAAGTGGAGATCGATCCCAGCCGCATCCACGAGTTGGTCCGCCGCGCCATCGCGCTGGTGCCGACCGAGTCGCGGTTCGAGCTCCGCTGCCATCCCGCGGACGTCGAGGTGCTGAGCACCGGTCCGTCGCTGGTCGAAGCGGACGGCCGGCGGCTCCGGATTCACTGGATCGCCGATCCGACCTTCGAGCGGGGCAGCTTCATTCTCGAAAGCCCCGAGCGGCTGGTAGACGGTCGCGCCGACGTCGCCCTGCGAACTCTCTATGAGCGGCTCGGCAATGTCTGACCGCCTCGTCGCTCCCGACTTGCTCGCGACGATCACCGGCTCGCCGCGCTTCGCGGTCCATGGACGGGTCACCCGGGTCATCGGCCAGATCGTCGAAGCGACCTCGCTCGAGGTCGCCGTCGGCGAGGTCTGCCGGATCGCCGTAAGCCGCGAGGCCGGGGTCCTGGCCCAAGTGGTCGGGTTCCACGATCGCGGCCTGCTCCTGATGCCGCTCGGCAACCTCGAGGGGATTCACCCGGGCGATGTGGTGATTCCACTGGGCCGCTCGCTCTATGCGGAAGTCGGCGAAGGAGTCATCGGCCGGGTCCTCAACGGACTGGGCCGCGCCATCGACCACGACGGGCCGCTCGGGATCACCGAGCGATATCCGCTCAACGCCGATCCACCCAACCCGCTCCAGCGGTCGCGGATCAGCTCGCCGTTAGGCACCGGGGTCCGGGCCATCGACGGCTTCGTCACCCTCGGGCAGGGTCAGCGGATCGGCATCATGGCCGGTAGCGGCGTCGGAAAGAGCGTGCTTCTCGGCATGATCGCGCGCCACAGCACCGCCGACGTGAACGTGATCGCGCTGCTCGGCGAGCGGGGCCGCGAGGTGCGGGAGTTCATCGAGCGGGACCTCGGTCCGGAAGGCCTCAGGCGGAGCGTCGTGATCGTGGCGACCAGCGACCAAGCCGCCGTAGTGCGGGCAACCGGCGCCCTGGTCGCGACCGCCATTGCGGAATACTTCCGCGACTCGGGCCGGAACGTGCTGCTGATGATGGACTCCGTGACCCGGGTCGCGATGGCGTGGCGCGAGATCGGGCTCTCGGTCGGCGAACCGCCCACCACCAAGGGGTACCCGCCTTCCGTCTTCGCGATGCTCCCCCGGCTTCTCGAGCGCGCCGGCACCGGCACCCACGGCAGCATCACCGGGCTCTACACCGTGCTGGTCGAAGGCGACGACTTCAACGAGCCGATCGCCGATTCGGCCCGGTCGATTCTCGACGGCCACATCGTCCTGACCCGGCGACTCGCCCAGGGCAAGCACTTTCCCGCGATCGACGTGCTCGACTCCGTGAGCCGGGTGCGCGATCAGGTGGTGACCAGCGAACAGCTCGAGAACTCGAACCTTCTCCTCCGGCTCGAAGCGACGTTCCGCTCGCAGGAGGATCTGATCGCCGTAGGCGCCTACAAGCCCGGGACCGACAAGGCGCTCGACACCGCGCTGGTGCTTCGTCCTGAGATGCTGGCGTTTCTCCGCCAGGCCCCGGGCGATTCGCTCCCGTTAGGCGAGAGCCATGCGCGCCTCAAGGTGCTGGCCGATCGGGCCCGCCAGATCGGCGCCGGTGGCGCGTGAAGCGGTTCAAGTTCCGGCTCCAGCGAGTGCTCAAGCTTCGGGAGGACGCCGAGCAGCGACAGGCCGCGGCGCTCGGCGAGGCGCTCCACGAGGAGCGCGTCCTCGACACGATTTGCGCTGAGGAAAAAGCTCGGCTCGACCAGATCAGCGAACAGCTGGCCCCGAAGCCGGGCGAGCTGAGGAGTGCCGGTATGCTCCAAGTGCTCGGCCTCACCGCTCAAGCCGCCAACACCCGCTTGTCCGCGGCCGAGGATTCCCGCCATAAGGCGCAGAAGGCCGTCGCCAATGAGCGGGAGCTGCTCTCCGCGGCGCGGGTCGAGCGGAAGACTTTGGAACGGCTCAAGGACCAGCAGCACGGCGCCTGGACCGAGGCGATCGGTCGTGACGAGCAGAAGACCACCGATGAGATCGCGCTCCGGAAGCGGGAAGAGCCGGGGTCAGGCCGATGAAAGAGACCCTGCTCCTCGGTGTCGTGGCTTTGCTGATCGCGACCGGCGTCGGCACCTGGTTCGGAGCTTATGCCGCCCCGCCTCGTTCGGATCACCCCATGCCGGCGGCTGTCCGGGAGGGCGCAGTTCCCGCGGCCGGGAAGTCGGAGATCACGAAGCGCGGGTCTGAATCGGGCGGCAGCAAGCCGGCGGCTGGAACGCCGAGCAAGCCGAGCGGCAAGCCGGAGAGCGGCACCGCGAAAGGGCCCGAGCCGGCCGGAGCCGCCGCGGCAACGGTGTCGCCCGTGAACCTGCCCGCCTCGAGCCCGGCGAAGGATCCCAAGGCGGCGAAGGACGTCGGGAAGATCCTGGTCAACATGAAGCCGGTCCAGGCCGCCAAGATTCTCGAGAAGCTGACTGACGACGACATCGAAGCGATCATCCGGCAGCTCAACCCGAAGCAGGTCGCGCCGCTCTTCGTGGCGCTGCCCAGTGAACGCGCAGTCTCGATGAGCCGGCGGCTGCTCCGAAACGCAACCAAGAAAGAGGGGCGCTCCGAGTGAACTCGAGCCGCATCAGTACCGGTTACTCCGCTGTCGACCTCCCCGCGAGGCCGGCGTCGGGCAGCGATCCGGCCCGGGCCCGCGGCGCCGCCTTCGAGGCGATGTTAGGCGCCGCGTTCATGAGCCCGCCGGAGCCGCCTTTCAAGGCCGCGCCGGTCGCGCCGCCCCCGGACGCCTCGTTGCGCGACGACCGGGTTGGCGACGGAGATCGCTCCGGCGAGGAGCGCGACGAAAGTGTCCCGCGGGAGACCGCGTCCGCCCGGGACGACACCGAGGTTCAGAAGCCCCCTTGCCCGAAGACCTCGCGGAAAGCGGCCGATGATATGAACGGCGTGTTACGCCCGCTGGTTCGGTCGTTGGCTTCGCGCGGCA
>JBDTOH010000080.1:0-14224 GCA_039933355.1 Gemmatimonadota bacterium
TTCCGTGACGCGCCCGCGCTCGATCTCGATCCGGGCGAGCTGAAAGTCGATCGCGGGGACCACGAACGCCCGGACCTCCTTGCGGACCAGGTGAAAGAGCGTGTCGGCGTGGTCGAAGTCGCCCAGGTTCCGGGCCACTCTGGCCTCCACCTGGGCCAGACTCTGCCAGACCGCGGCGAGCTTGGCGGCCGATCGGGCCTGATCGACTAGACCGGCGGACAGCGCGGTCAGCGCGTCGGAGAATTTCGGAGCTGCACTCCCGATGAGGGGCTCGATCAGCCGGCGGGTCCGGCCGGCTTCTTCCTTGGCCCGCTCGAAGTCGCCGAGCCACTCGTAGAGCTCGGCGAGGTCGACGGCAACTTGGGCGGCTTCCATGGGCTGATCGCGCCGGGCGAACTCGTCGCGCGCTTCGTTCAAGGCGATCGTGGCCTCGTGGTAGCGCGCCTGAGCGAGCAGCGACTTGGCACGCTGCCGCTGCCGCTCCGCGATGTCGGACGAGCTCTGGTAGGTATCCGACAAGCTCATGGCGCGGTTGCGAAGCGCCTCGGCCTGATCGGGGTGGCCGAGGGCCTCGACCAGATCGGCCCGGGTTAGGAGGGCGTCGAGCAGCTGGTTGACGACTGAGCCGACTCCGAAGGCAGTGGCGGGATAGCGGCGATCGTGCTCGAGCGTCTCCTCGAGCTGCGTGCTCAGTGATGTGACGAGCTGGCCGAGGGCCGCCTCGGCCTCGGGAATGTGGCCTTGGATCTTGAGCCGGTCGGCGGTGAGTAGCAGCGGCATCGCCTGCCGCATCAGCGCCGCGATCCGGATTAGCCGCTCCCCTTTGTCATGGTCCATTGTCACGCTGCCGGCAGCCGAAGGCGGACACCGGGGTCGCCGAAGACCATGTAATTCTGCGCGTCGCCGCGGGTGATCCAGCTGTCGAGGAACCGGCTTTGGCTCGCGGTGGTCCACTGCATCTTGCCGCGCTGAATCCGATCGTACGTGTTGGCGAGGAGCGCGTTGAGCGTGTTGTAGCGCTCGTTCATCGGCTGCATCGCGAGACCCGTGGCCTGGACCGCGAGCAGCGTGCGGATCGCGCTGACGAACGGCTGGATCCGGTTGTGCCATCGGTCGAGCGTCTCGGGGGCGGCCCCGTCGGTGAACCCGTGGAGGAACGCGGTGTCGAGGTGCCCGATGAAGGCGATCGGTCCCCTGGGATGGGCCAGCAAGCGTTTGGGAAGGGCGGCCACGAAGTCGCGCTCGGCGAGCTGGGGGTCCTTGGGAGGTTTCTTGAGCCAGTGGGCGTACTCGCTGACGGCCGGAGTTCCATAGCCGTAGCAGGCGAACTGGAAGAAGACCGATCCCTCGAGGAAGGGCTCCGCGTCCGACGGAACGTCGCCCGCGCCGAACAGGTCGTTCATGCCGAACACGGTCTCCGGCTGACAGCAGATCGAGCCGTTGTATCGGAGCTTCACGTCGAACGGCTTGCCGGTCGCGCCGAGCCCGTGGGAGGCGGTGTAGACGATGGCGGGGTTTCTGCCCGCGAGCGCGGCCCCGAGGCCGGCCTTCGTGGCGTCCTCGCCCAGCACTCTGGTCGTCGTCAATTTGAGATCGTCGTCCATCAGGTCGGCGATCGGCTCGGCCATGTAGAGGCGGCTGAAGTGGGTCGCGTCGTTAGGCCCGGCGTCGGTGGCGAACACCACGGCTTCGCGGCTCACGACCGGGTCGGCGGCCTGCTCGAGCCGGATCAGCTTGGCTGCGTAGCTCACCAGCTGATCCACAGTCTCGAAGTCAACCCGCCCGACGTTGGCGACGGTGTCGAGGAGCGACTGGAACGCGAACGGGATTTGATCGGGACCGCCGACGATGAGGACATATCGAGGAACGGTTTTTCCCTCGAGCGCGAGGGCATAGTAGCTGTCCTCGAGCCAGGTGCCCCACTCGTCCGGATCGCCGGTGGAGTAGAGCAGCGGGGCCGCCGGGTCCTGCATTCCCCGGTGGGTCGCGAGTGGCGCAAGCGCCGCGATGAGGTCCGCCCGCCGGGGGTCGGCCTGGTTGACGAGAAACGTCCAGCCGGCCGAGCGAACGTCACCCACGTCGATGACCTCGCGCGGTTGCTCGCCGCGGAAGCCGATCCCGCGAGTGCCGCTTCGGGTGAGCGCCCTAACCCGCCCACCGTTCACAGTCAGCGCGTCGATCAGCTCGGCTGTGAACATATCGCTGTCGGCCGCCGGAAACAGCCGCTGGCCGTCCAGGTCCAATCCCATCCCGTAGATCTGCATCGGCTGGGTCCCTTCGGGGCCGTGGAGGAGGGCTTGAAGATCGCTTCAGTCGTTGCGCTCCGGAAGATCGCCTAGGGGTGCCGGTGGGGGCTGTGGCCGGAGCGAGGGGAGCCGTCGGTGGTCATGCGCTGCCCGGCAGGTGCCCCCAGTCTTGAAACCGGGGCTGGTTCTCGCCCGTCGTCCGACCTATACTACGTGACACATAGTATAGCCAGCGTAGCCTGCTTCGGGAGGACACATGCGAGTCGAACGCGAGTTGCTTCGTGGCGCTGGGCCGGTCACCGTGCTTCGCCTGCTCCAGCAGCGCGAGATGTACGGCTACGAGCTGGTCGAGGCGTTGTCGAGCCGGACCGACGGCGTGCTCGCCATGGGCCAATCCACGCTCTACCCTCTGCTCTATGGCCTCGAGGCAAAGGGCTTGCTTCGGGGAAGCTGGCGAACCGCTCCCTCGGGCCGGCGCCGCAAGTACTACGCGGTGACAGCCAAAGGGGCCGTGTTTCTCAGGTCGCACCAAGCCCAGTGGCGGCGGCTGGTCGGCGCGCTGGCGGGGCTTGGCCTGCTCGCGCCGCTCCGCAAAGAGGCGTGACGTGAGCGCCCAGCGGATCGATCAGCTCGAGCTCGAGCATCGCGCCCGCCGTCGAGGGTTGCCTCCCCCGGTCGCTGCCGTGGTCGCGCGGGTAGTGTCGGAGACGGGAGACGACGGGCCCCGGCGGGACGAGGTATTCGACGAGCTATGCGGCCACTTCGAAGACGGTCTCGCGCGGGGCCGTTCCGCTGGTGAGCTGGTCCTCGAGTTTGGCGATGCCGCCCTCGCAGCCGAGCTGGTGCACGAGGCGGTTCGGATCGCGCCCGTGCCCGAAGCGTCCGTTCTACGTCCTCGCCGTGAAGATCCACTCGTGAGTCATCTCGTGAACGACCTTCGCCACGCCGCCCGCCGTCTCGCGCAGCGTCCCGGCTTCGCGATCATCGCAATCTTTTCGCTGGCCCTGGGTATTGGCGTGACGACGGCCGTGTTCAGCCTAGTCAATGCCGTCCTCTTCCGGCCGTCGATTGTCCAATCGGTCGACGAGGTCGTCGATATCTATGAGGCGCCCGAAGGCAAAGGGCTCGACCCCTTGTCCAATGCCAGCTACGCCGATCTCGAGCGGGGCACGCGAAGTGTCTTCAGTCGGATGGCGGGTGTGCGCTTCGCCGCGGTGCAAGTCGGTTCGGGAGGGCAGGGTCCTCCCGTGCCGGTCGAAGCGGTTACCGGCTCGTATTTCCCGCTCCTGGGGCTGGGCCCGGAGTTGGGCCGGTTGCTCGGGCCACAGGACGATCTGAATCCTGACGGTCACGCCGTCGTGGTGCTCGGCCACGCCTATTGGAAGCAGTCGTTCGGTGGGCGCCGAGAGGTCGTGGGTCAATCGCTTCAGATCAATGGGCGGGCATATACCATCGTCGGAGTAGTGCCCGAGCGATACCGTGGGAACATGCCGCTGCTGACTCCCGCCCTGATCGCGCCCATGTCGATGGTGAATCAGCTCGACCCGGGGGAGACGGACATTCTTCGCTCGCGCAGCACGCACGGGATGATGGTGAAGGCGCGACTCCTCCCGGGACAGACGCTCCCGGCCGCCCGGGCGGCGGTCGCGGCGGTCGCCGCCGAGCTCCGCCACCAAAAAGTCGGCGACTGGGACGGCAACGATGGATTCCGGCTCGTTCCCACCAGCGATGTGATCCTGTTCCCCGGCGCGGATGGACCGCTGACGGTGGTGGCGGGCCTGCTGCTCTCGGTGGGCGGCCTCGTTCTCCTCGTGATCTGCGCGAATCTCGCCAGTTTCCTCCTCGCCCGCGGCCTCGATCGCCGCAAGCAGATCGCGGTCCAGTTGGCGCTCGGCGCGACCCGGGGCCGGATCCTGAGCGAGCTCTTGTCCGAATCGGTCCTTCTCGGCCTGGCCGGCGGGACGCTGGGGCTGCTCGTCGCCCTGACGTTAGGCAGGCTCCCGGCCGCCGCGAACCTTCCGCTTCCGCTCCCGGTGAGCCTCGATCTCCCTCTCGACGGACGGGTCTTCGCCTTCGCGGCGCTGGTGTCGGTGGTCACGGGGATTCTGTTCGGGCTGGTGCCGGCCCTCCATGCGAGCACTCCCAATCTGAGCGTGACGTTGCGGGACGAATCGGCCGGCGGCGGTCAGCGGGGGCGGACCCACCTCCGCCATGGCTTGATCGTCGCGCAGGTCGCCGTCTCGCTCGTGCTGCTGGTCGGCGCCGGACTCTTTCTCCGAAGCGTGCGGGCGGTTCAGGCGGTCGACCCGGGGTTCGGGCACGATCCGACCGGCCTGGTTCAGGTCACCTTTCCGCCGAACCGATATCCGGCCGCGCGGCGTCCCGTGGAGCAGCGGTTGCTGGCGGCGCGGATGCTCCAGTTGCCCGGTGTGGTGGCGGTCGGGATGATCGACAACATTCATCTCAACTTGGTGAATTCCCAAGCGACCTCCGTTCGCGACCCCGCAGCGCCCGCCGCGGCCGGGCACGAGTGGGTCGATACCGATTACGCAGTCGTCGATACCGGGTTCTTCTCGGCGGCGGGTCTCCCGCTCATGGCGGGCCGCGGTTTCGGCTGGCTCGACGGGCCCGGCGCCGGCCCGGTCGCGGTCATCAACGAGGCGTTGGCGCGGCGGCTCTGGCCCGGCCGCGACGCCGGGGGACGCCGGTTGCTACGAGGCGACCAGGAGTATCAGGTTGTCGGGGTCAGCCGGACCGCCAAGATCCGCACGTTAGGCGAGGACCCGCGGCCGATGATCTACTTCCCGATCGGGCAGAGTCCGTCGATGTCGGCGTGGTTCATTGCGAGGGCAGCGCCCGGCTCGGATGCTGAGGCGATTGCCGCGGCCATGCTCCGCGCGGTCCGCCAAACGGATCCGAATCTGATCGTCCTCAACTCCCGCTCGATGGGGCGTCACGTCGGTGTCATGACGCTGCCGCTCCGGCTCGCGGCCCTCGTCCTCGGCGCTATGGCAGCGCTGGCCGTCGGGCTGGCGGCGATCGGTCTCTACGGCTCGGTGAGCTACGCCGTCGCGCAAAGAACCCGTGAGATGGGGATTCGGCTGGCGCTCGGAGCGGACGCGACAATGGTGGTCCGTCTCCTCATGGCGGGAGGCTTCCGGTTGATCGGCTGGGGAGCCGTGATCGGGATTGCGCTGACCCTCGTTCTCACCCATCTGGTGAGCGGCCTGCTCTTCGGCGTCGGGGCCTTCGACCCAGTCACGATTCTGGTCGTGCTCGGAGCGATGGGGTTGGTGGCCGGAGTCGCGATCTGGCTCCCTGCCCGGAGAATCACCCGGATCGCGCCGACCGACGCGCTGCGATCGGAGGGTTGATCCGCCGTGTCAATACCTAACGTCGCGGCTCGGCTACTCATCGTGGCGGTCGTCCTCTGGCCGGGATCTGGTGCGGCCCAGGAGACCGCTCCGGCGGATCTCCCTGGCCTCGCGCGGTCCGCGCGCCGATCGCTCCGAGAAGGCCGGCCCGCGGGGGCCGCCGCTCGGTTCCGGCGGCTCACGGTCGCTAACCCGGACAATGGCGCCTGGTGGCTCGGCCTCGCCGACAGCGAATTGCGGCTCGGCCAATCCGCCGCCGCGCTCGACGCGATCGAGCGCGGTCTCGCGCTCGGCTCCGGTTCGCGTCCCGACCGTTCGTATCAGGTGGCGCAGCTCTTCGCGATGAGCGGCCGGCCGGATTCGGCTCTTCGGTGGCTCGGCCTCGCGCTCGCCGCCCGATACGAGCATCGGCCCGGCATCGCGACCGACTCCACGTTTGTCGCGCTCAGAACCGACACCGTCTTCCGCCGCCTGGCGGGGATTCCAGCGGCCGAGCCGACATCGCGCGACGACGGCTGGCGCAGTGATCTCCGCTTCCTCGTCGAAGAAGCGAAGCGGCTGAGCACGGGTCCGACTCCGGTCGCGCTCACCCACTCGTTCGACTCGGCTGCAGCGATACTGCACGACGCCATTCCCCGCTTGAGCGACGAAGCGATGTACGTCGAGCTTCAGCGTCTGGTCACGATGCTCGGAAATGGGCACAGCGTCCTCTTCCCCGTCTCTACGCCGAAGCTCACCCTGACGATGGCGCCGATCGACCTCTATCTTTTCAGCGACGGCCTCTATGTCGTCGGTGGAACCGGAGATGGCGCGTCGCTCGTGGGACGGGAGGTCGAGCGAATCGGCACGGTCTCGGCTCTCGAGGCGCTCGAACGGGTCGCGCCGATCGTCACCCGCGAAAACCCGATGGGGCTCATGTGGAACGGCCCGTTCTTCCTGACGTACCCCGCCATCCTTCGTGCGCTCGGCATCGGCACTGACCCGGCCGCCGTCCATCTTGTGCTTCGCGATGCTGCCGGCGCGCGGAGCGAGGTGATGTTGAAAGGCGGCGAGTTTCATCCGCCGGCCAAGCTGATGCCTCCGTCGGGCGCGGTCGGTCAGCGGCCGCTGTACTTGAGGCATCCGGACGACGAATACTGGCTCGCACCGCTTCCGGCGGCATCGGCGATCTATGTTCAGTACAACCAGGTGGCGAACCGAAAGGGCGTGTCCATCGCGCAGTTTGCGGACACGATACTGGTAGCCGCCCGCCGGGCGCGCGCGCAAAACCTGATCATCGACGTCCGGCGGAATAACGGCGGCAGCGGACACCTGAACCGGCCTCTCATCCGCGCGCTGGTGCAGTTCGAGGGATGGGGGTCCGGCCATCGGGTCTATGTGATCGTGGGGCGGAACACGTTCTCGGCCGCGCAGAACTTCATCAACGACGTCGAACGGATGGCCGATGCGGTCTTTGCCGGGGAGCCTTCGAGCTCGCGGCCTAACTTCGTCGGCGAGGACACCGAGGTCAGCTTGCCGTGGAGCGGCATCGTGGGCAGTCTCTCGTCGCGCTACTTCCAGGACTCCGACCCGCTCGACGAGCGGCAGTGGATCGCGCCCGAGATCCCGGTTCGGTTGTCGTCATCGGACTACTTCGGGAATCGGGACCCGGTGCTGGCCGCCGTGCTCGAGGCCATTCGTCGCGACCGGCGGCGTCCCTAGCAGGAAGGCAGGTTGACGGGCGCGCCGTCCGGGTCGACCTTCCGCGTCATGGCTTCCCAACGCGAGACTCTTGCCCGGCTTTGGGCTCGGTGTGCCGCGCTGCCCAAAGGGCGTTGGCTGTTCAGCCGAGTCTTCGGGCGGTTCGTGCCGTACAGCGGGACGATCGGCGCGACGGTGATGAGTCTCGAGCCCGGACGTTGCGTTGCGCAGCTGCCCGATCGGCGCCACGTCCGCAATCATCTCAACTCGATCCACGCGGTTGCGCTCGTCAACCTCGGCGAGATGACGAGCGGCCTTGCCATGACGATGCTCTTGCCGGACGAGGTGAGGGGCATCGTAACCGGCCTCGAGGCGGAGTATCTCAAGAAGGCGCGGGGCTTGCTCGTCGCGGAGGCGAACGTCGTGATGCCGGCGTTAGGTAGCGAGCCGGTCGATCATCGGGTCGAGACCCTGATTCGCGACGGGGCGGACGATGTGGTTTGTCGAGTGAGGACGACGTGGCGGCTGTCCGCGCAGGGCGGCGTGCGATGACGGGACGGTAAGTGAGAGGCAAGCAGTCCGGACGGCAGGTGTCTTCTCATCGGTGAGGCGATCATGCATCGATTGATGTGGTGGGCAATGGCCGCTGGAGCGATCGGATTCGCGCGGCCGCTCGGCGCGCAGGCGGCGATGGCTTCCCCGTGGAACCCCGCGACCGCAAAGTGGAGTCCGTCCGGGCCGGGAATGGAAGCGTCCACCGTCTTCGGCGATCCGGCCGGCGCGGGCGTCTACACCCTCGCCCTCCGTCTCAAGGGCGGCGCCTGGATCGATCCCCACTCTCACCCCAAGACGAAGCAGGTGATCGTCATCAAAGGCGTGCTGCTGATGGGGCACGGAGACACGGTCGAACCCGCCCGCGCGGAGTCGGTCGGGGCGGGGCAGGTGGTCGTGGTCGAGGCCGGGACTGTGCATTACGAAGGAGCGCGGGGCGAGACCGTGATCCTCTTGTCCGGTGAAGGACCGCTGGTCACGAATTGGGTCCGCCCCCCGCGGAAGCCGTAACGGCCGAGCATCGCGACGTAAGCCGGCGAAACGCCGGCCGCGGGCGCGCTGGCACTGAAGCAACGCAACGGTGTATCCCGAGCTGAGCGAGGGATCTACGTCGCGGGGTCCGAACACCGCCACCGAGATCCCTCGGTCGTGTCATTCCATCGGGGTGACAGCCTAACGTTCCTGTCCCGGTCCCCTTCTCTAGAACGCCGCCAGATCCGAGTTAGGCACGTCCGTCAAGAACATGTGCCCGGGGCTGTGGGTGATCATGAAGGCCGGCTTCGATGCGAGCGCCACCGCTTGAGGCGTGACTCCGCAGGCCCAGAAGACCGGCACGTCGCCCGGCTCGAAGTCCGGCGCGTCGCCGTAGTCCGGCGCGCCGAGATCGTGGATTCCGATCGCTGCCGGGTCGCCGATGTGGACCGGGCCGCCATGGGCGCCCGGAAAGCGCGCGCTCGCGGTGACCGCGCGGGTTATCAGGTTTGCAGGGATCGGCCGCATGGACACGACCATGGGTCCATGAAAGACGCCGGCCGGCCGGCAGTCGATCGACGTCCGCCACATCGCGACGTTGCGCCCCTGCTCGATGTGACGGAGCGGGACTCCGGCGTCGAGCAGTGCCCACTCGAACGTGAACGAGCAGCCGAGCAGGAAGGCGACGAGATCGTTGCGCCAGTAGGGCGTTGCGTCGGTCACGTCTTCGGTGACCACACCGTCGCGGTAGATCCGGTAGCGCGGGATGTCCGTGCGCAGGTCGGCGGCCGGGGCCATCGAAACCGGCACCGTGGAGCCGACGTCGCCCACTTCGAGGAGCGGGCACGGCCGCGGGTTACGCTGGCAGAACAACAGGAAGTCGTAGGCGTCGTCCCTGGGCAGGACCGCGAGGTTGGCCTGCACGTACCCGGACCCGACGCCCGTGGTGACGCCGGTGAAGCGGCCGGCGCGGATGTCCGCGCGGATCTCGCGGGGGTGGCGATGGTCGATCATCGGTCAGGCCTCGCCGCTCGCGGTCCACCACTCGCGCGACTGCTCCTCGGTCCACGGCTCCACCGGGCACGCCGGCAGCATGCCGGCCAGCTCGCGGGCGCCTTGCGGACGGGCTTCGGGCTTCTTCTCCAGGCACGCCAGCACCACCGCGTCCACCGATGGCGGCACCGGCAGCTCGGTGCGCGACGAGGGCGGCCCCGGCTTGTGATGGAGATGCTGGGCGACCGAGCGGTTTTCACCCGCTGGGGTCTTGCTGTCCGGGGGAGTGGTCTCCAGCGCCGGCCCAACGTGTTTGTCACGCATCGGAAGTCAAAATACCCTCTCCTTCCGGGTTTCGCGGGCCATCACGCCCCGGACAGCGCCGGCGATCATCCGGTTGACCGCCACCAAGGAGCGCCCCCCTTCGTCGGTGGCAGGAATGGTCGCGAAGCCGATGGCGGAAGCCTTGGGATATCGGCTGAAGATCGCCTCGAACAGGGCGGCCAGCTGCTCGCTCGACGGTCCGTTCGGCACTTTGTTCTGATGGCCCATCACCTCGGCAGGGTCGAGCACGTCCAGGTCGATATGCACGTAGATCTTGTCCGTGAGGCGGCTTAGCCGGTCCAGCTCCGCAAATACGGCCGGCGTGGACCGGTGGAGATCGTCGACGCCGAGCTGCTCGATCGCGGAGGCATCGAGCAGCGCCTGCTCCAACGGATCCGTGAGGCGCACGCCGTCCATCACGATGTGGGCATCGGCGAGCGGCGGCTCGAGGTGGGCGTCGCGGCGGAGCCGGGTAAGGCCGCGCCCGGTGGCGACAGCGACCGGCATCCCACCTAACGATCCGCTCCGGGTTGTCTCCGGCGTGTCGAAGTCCGGATGCGCGTCGAGCCATAACATCCCGATCTCGAGGGGATCGCCCCCAGGCCCGGAATGCTGCAGCCCGGCGACGAGCCCAGGCATCGACAGGCACGTGGCCAGGAGCCCGACCGTGAAGTAGCCGTCCCGCTCGTTCCCCGCCACGATGTCCGCGAAGTGACCGAGGGCCATGCCGAGTCGTTTCCATCCGCCGTACTCCGTCTCCTCCTCGGCGGTGAGCCCGGCTTGCTCGACCCGAACGGTGACCCCGAGGCCGGCCAGAAGCGTCTGGATTCCACCGTCGGCCATCGTGCGGGGTCCCGGAGACAGTCCGGTTGGAGAGAAGGGCTGCTGGGCGAGAGCGACGCGGAGCCGGCCGTCCGGACCGACGTATCGCTGCGCGCGGGCGACGGACGTCACCATAACAACGGCAGCCACCGTCGCCGCGACGAGCCGAAGCATGGGACGGTCCTCAGGGAACGGGTCGATCAGATTGCCGGGCCGTCGCCTTCGGGGTCGGCCGCTCGGCTCGATACACCATCCAACTCAGCCCCTCGTACGACGCCGCGCCCTCATAGCCGAACCCCACTTTTTCGAGCACTCGGCGCGACGCCTGATTGGTTGGCAGAGTCAAACCAATCAACGATTGGACCGCGGGCAGGGTGAACCCCATCTGGACGCAAGCGCCCGCCATTTCGGTCGCGAGGCCACGGCCCCAATACGCCGGGTAGAGACCGTAGCCGACTTCGATCTCGTTCTTGTCTTCGAGCCGAAGATACCGCAGAATGGTCCGCCCCACGATCGCATCAGTCCCGAGCTCGCGGGCGATCCAGACGCCGAAGCCGTGGTCGGCCCAGTGGGTCAAGTTGAAGTCGAGGTAGGCGACCGTCTGTTGCGCGGTCCTGATCCCGCCGACGGTCGCCATCATCTCCGCGTTCTGATCCATCCGGCGAAGCTCCGGAAGATGATCGCGCGTCAGTCGGTCGCAACGGAGCCGCGCCGTCAGGAAGCTGTCCGGTGTCATCCGACTGCTCAGTCGAGCGTGACGGCTTCGCTCAGGATCCAGACTTTGGTGGCGAAGTACATGCGGATCATCGCGGTGTGGTCCCCGGCGGCGATGAGCACCACCAATGCATTGGCATCGGTGCCCTTCGTGGCTTTGACCGCCTCCTTCCGCCGCATCCGTCCTTTCAGGGCCGCGAACCAATGAGGAAGTTCGTGTCGCTGATCGGTGTGAACTACCGCCTTCGACCGCTCGCCCGTCGCGTCCGCGAGCGCGACCTGGCAGTACCATTTTCCGCGCGCGGTGCCTTTTGTGGCCAGGCTGAACGTCAGCGATCGATCGGGAAGCTCGGCCCACGCTTTCAAGTTAGGCGTCGAGCGGGGGCGGACCTCGATCCGGCCTCTGCGGTCCACCGGGACCCTGATGATGAACGCCCACTGATTGCGGGAGCTCAGATTGTTGTCGGTGACCCTGAAGGCCAGCTCCGTGCCGCGGAGCGGCGTACCGGCGAAGGCCCAAGAGGCAGGCCGGGAGTCGACCGGAGTGACATCCACGCGGTCGAGCTTGTACCTCGTGCGAGTCCGCAACGGTGGCCTCCTTCAATAGACGATTCTCTCCTGGAGCAGCCTCCTATGCATCGCGCCGCCGCCGACTACCACCGGCGGGCGAGACGTCGACCGCGAGCGCGATGACCAGTCCGACGATCGGCCACAGGGTCCACTGGCCCGCGAACCATCGCTGCACCGCCGTATACCACAGTAGCGTCGTCGGCAGGAAAATGAAGCCGAGGATCGGCCACATGAGGTTGGGGAAGAGGCCCTCGAACCAGCGGGTCAGGAACCAGAGGAGCGCCACGGCCAACCGCGGCGTGATGAGAGCGAGGACGACAACCAGGCATGGCATGGTTACCTCAAACGTAGGCGCGTTCCCCGAAGAAGCTCTGCAGGCGTTGCGGGGTCGACGCCGCGCAGTCCCAACCGAAATCTAGGCAGTCCCGGCGGCGGCACCAGCGTGTTACGGTCGCGGTCGCCGCCCGCGGAGGTCGAACGACCGTCCCGGCTCGAGCCAGTAGTACCAGCAGCAGCCGTGTTTCCGGTCGTCGTAGATCGCCACCCGGCCCTCGCCGACCACCTCGAACGCGTCACCCCGAACGACGATGCCCGCGGAACCCGGGATGCCGATCCCCAGGAGCTCACGGTGCAGGTCGACCACCGTGACCAGCTCATTCTCACGTTTTTGGGAGAGAAGGTGCGGATTCACGGCGACATTGGGAAGGAAACCGAAGCCCCGGTGCGACCCTCCGCGATGAGGACGGGCTTGTCGGGCCGCCCCGGACGATGAACGAGCCCTGGATGATCGCGCCGGCCGAGTTGCCACCGAGCACGCCGCCGCGGCGGACGAGCGCCTGAAGCTCGCGCTCGACTTGGGTTCCGAGGTACGCAGAGAACGCGTCGCGCGGGTTCACGCTGTCTCCGTCGGCGGGCTCGTATTCGAATCCGGACTCGAGCCGGATTCCGCTCGACGCGGTGGGAATGGTGAGGAAGGTCTTGTCGGCCCCCCGGCCAGCTCTACGAACCGCTGCCCGGAGCGCGGGATGGATGAAGTCTCCGCCGCTCAACACGAGAGCGCCACCGGCCTGCTGCGCCGGGCCGGGGCCTAACGCTCCGGCGGCAGCCATCAGACCGGCGAGTCCAAAGAACCGCCGCTTCACGGAGCCCCTCGCCCCGGCCGGCCATCGTGCGACGCCACTGCAGGAGCATCCCCGACCGTCAGCAGCGTCACGGCCGGAGGAACCCGAAAGCGTACGGGCAACCGGCTGGTTCCGAGACCCGTCGAGACAAAGAGGTGGCGACCACCCTCGACGATGAGACCGGCCGTGTAGCGCGGGCTCGATGGCACGATCAGAGCGCCGACAAACGGAAGCCGGACTTGGCCGCCATGCGTGTGCCCGGCGAGGGTGAGCGTGACGCGATCGGGAACTGCTGGAAAGATGTCGGGGTTGTGAGTCAGCAACAAAACGGGAGAGCCGTCCGCCGGCACGGTCGCGAGCGCGGCGTCGACGTCGTGACGCCCGGTCCACAGATCACTCACGCCGGCGACCCAAACCGGCCCGCCGGGCGTGTCGACCAGCGCGGCCGTGTCTTCCACCACGCGGATCCCGACCTGCTCGAGGTCGTGTTGCACGCGGTCGTGGCCGAGCCAGCCATCATGGTTGCCGAGGACGGCGATCACGCCGGCCGGTGCTCGAAGCCCGGCCAACTCTTTCGCGATGGCTTCGGGCGGGACAAAGCGACCTCCGATCACTCCTTGAATGACGAGGTCGCCGAGGATGCAGATGATGTCCGGCTTGGCGGCGTTGGTCCGCGCCACGATCGCCCGGAGCTTCCCGAGTCCGTTGAATGGGGATCCGACGTGCAGATCCGTGAGAACCGCGATCCGGAGCGGGCGCCGCCCCGGCCACGGGATATCGAGGTGCTGCTCTGCGACGGTTAGGCTTGCGGGCTCGAGCCAAAAAGCCCACAGACAGAGCGCGACGGTGAAGGCCGTGGTCACCGCGAGAGCGAGCTTGAGCGCCGGTCGAGTCTTCACTCGTAGCCTTCGGCGTGGGGATGGCCCCAGGCGGCCCGGTCTCGCGTCAAGACACCTCCGAGGGTCCCGACCGGTGCGCGCGCCTCCGGATCTCGTCCACAGCGAAACGGTCCGACTCGGGCGGCATCAGCAGGAGGAGCAACAGCAGTGCGGCCCGCGGAATGACGTGCTCGTGGAAGGGGTAGAGCGGATTCTGCAACAGATGTCCGAAGGTGACGACCACGAGAACCACGCCGAGCGCTCCGTACGCCGCCGTCCGGAAGAATCCCAGCAGCACCAGCGCGCCGGCTCCGAGCTCGACGAACGGAATCGTGAGGCCGACGGCCCACAGCGACCACGTAGGGAGAAAGGTGGCTTGGAACGGCAGAAAGAATTTCTCCACGTGCCCGACCGGTCCCAAGTCGAAGACCTTGTAGACGCCGGCCATGAAGAAGATGAGCCCCAGGATGCCGCGGGCG
>JBDTOH010000081.1:0-14197 GCA_039933355.1 Gemmatimonadota bacterium
GACATACCCCCCACCCCTATATACTCTCCTCCCATGACGGCCACCAAACCCTCCGTGACCTTCCCCGTCGCCGGGATGACCTGCGCCGCCTGCCAGGCGCGGGTTCAGCGGGCGCTCGAGCACACGCCAGGCGTCGCTGGGGCGTCCGTCAACCTGATGCTCAACAACGCCACCGTCGAATACGATCCGGCCGCCACCTCCGTCGACCGCCTGATCGAGGCCGTTCGGGCAACCGGTTATGACGCCGAGCTACCCAGGGCCGGCGAGACCGCGGTGAGCGCGCAGATCGATCTCGATGTCGAGCAGGCCCGCGAATATCACAGCTACCGCCGGAAGGCGATCTGGAGCGTCGCGCTCGGCGCGGTCGCGATGCTGCTCTCCATGCCGCTCATGGGTCACGACGCCCATGGCCCGACGGTAGACCCACTCATGCGCTGGGTCATGGTTAGGCTGAATCCCGCACTCGAGCCCTTGGTGCCATGGGCCTACCGGCTCGATCCTACCATCCTGCGCTGGACGCTCCTCGCGCTCACCCTGTTCGTCATGGCGTGGGCCGGCCGCCACTTCTACACCAGGGCCTGGGCCGCGCTCCGGCACCGCTCGGCTGATATGAACGTGCTGGTCGCGGTCGGCACCGGCGCGGCGTTCATCTACAGCGTGGTGGCAACGGTCGCACCGGAGCTGTTCACAAACCGGGGCCTTGCACCGGACGTGTACTTCGAAGCGGTCGTGCTGATCATCGCGCTTGTGCTGGTCGGAAACACCCTGGAAGCACGAGCGAAGCGGGCGACCACGGTCGCGCTCAAACAACTGATCGACTTGAGCCCGAAGATGGCGGCGGTGCTCCGGAAGGGCATGCCGGTCCTGACGCCGATCGAGCAGGTAGTGCTCGGCGATCGCATCCTGGTCAAACCGGGCGAGCGGATCCCGGTCGATGGACAGCTGGTCGAAGGGGCGAGCGCCGTCGACGAATCGATGGTAACGGGCGAGGCGATGCCGGTTTCAAAGGACGCGGGCGGTCGAGTGATCGGTGGGACCATGAATCGGACCGGATCGTTCACGCTCCGGGCCACCGCGATCGGGGCCGACAGCGTGCTCGCCCGGATGGTGGGGATGATGCGAGAGGCGCAGAGCTCGCGTGCTCCAGTCCAGCGCGTCGCCGACCGGATCAGCGCCGTATTCGTCCCGACGGTGATCCTGATCGCCGGGCTGACGTTCATCGTCTGGTATCTCGCGGCACCGGCCGCACCGCTCATCCGGGCGTTCGCCGCGTCGCTCGCGGTGCTGATCATTGCCTGTCCCTGCGCTATGGGGCTCGCGGTGCCGACCGCGGTCATGGTCGCGACCGGGCGGGCGGCGGAGCTCGGCGTGTTGATCAAGGGCGGCGAAGCGCTCGAGAGGGCCGGCGCGCTCACCGTGCTGCTGCTCGACAAGACCGGCACGATCACAGAGGGGAAGCCGTCGGTGACCGATGTAGTGGTCGCCGCCGACGGGATGACCGAGGCGGCGGTCCTCGGTCTGGCCGCCTCGGTGGAGCAGCAATCGGAGCACCCGCTCGCGGAATCAGTCGTCGCCTCGGCCCGGGCGTTAGGCGCTCCGGTCGAGCCGGTCGGCCATTTCCGCGCCGTGCCGGGCCAGGGCGTGACGGGGTCGGTCGGAGACCGCCTCGTGGTGATCGGCACGGACCGTTTCCTCGACGAGTACGGTGTTTCGACCGAGGCGCTCGCCGAGCGGATCGCGCGGCTCGAGAGCGACGGAAAGACCACGATGTACGTCGCCGCTAACGGGGTGCTCCTCGGCGCCATCGCGGTCGCGGATCGTCCGCGGGCCACGACCGCGCTCGCGGTCCAGCGACTCGAGCAGCTCGGCATCGAGGTAGTCATGGTCACCGGTGACCGGCGTGCGACAGCGGAGGCGGTGGCCCGCGCGGTTGGGATCGCCAAGGTCGTGGCCGAGGTTCTGCCGGAGGGAAAGGTCCGAGAGGTGGCGGCGCGCCAGACCGCGGGTCAAGTCGTCGGCATGGTCGGAGACGGGATCAACGACGCGCCCGCTCTCGCCCGCGCCGACGTCGGGATCGCGATGGGCTCCGGAACCGACATCGCGATCAACGCCGGACAGATCACGGTCATGCGGCCCGACCTGACGGGAGTCGCCGATGCGATCGCGCTGTCTCGCCGGACTATGCAGATCATGCACCAGAATCTCTTCTGGGCGCTCGTCTACAATGTGATCGGCATCCCGATCGCGGCCGGCGCGCTCTATCCCGCGCTCGGTCTCATGCTGAGCCCGGTGCTCGCGAGCGCGGCGATGGCGCTGAGCTCGGTCAGCGTGGTGACAAACTCGCTCAGGCTACGGCGTTGGCGCGCCCCTTTGAAATGAGACTCAGATGAATCCGACCCGCGACGATGGTGCGCCCTGCGCGTGCTCTACTCCAGGAACTGGGCGCAAGGCTCACGCCGTCGACCTAGACATCAAGGAACGAAATCAGAAGCGACTCCGCCGGATCGAAGGCCAGGTGCGTGGACTCCAGCGGATGGTCGAAGAGGATCGCTACTGCGCCGACATCATGACTCAGATTGGGTCGGTCCAGGAAGCGCTGCGGTCGGTGGGCCGGGAGCTCATGCGGAATCACCTCCGGCATTGCGCTTCGAAGGCGATTCAGTCCGGGAAGCCGGAAGCGGAAGCGATGTACGATGAGCTGGTCGACCTCATCTACACCCACGTTCGCTGACGGCCGATCATTCGGTTCCCCTTGGGCGGATCGCGAGATCCAGCGCGAGGAACAGGGTCTTAGAAAACGGATAGAACGCGATCGGTCCGAGCACGATCAGGACCGTGCCGCCATACGTGAGAACGTTCCAGGGCGGGTTTGGCCAAGTGGTGACGACCACCGAGAGCAAGGCGAGAACCCAGATACCTTCCGACACGGCGATGTTGAGCATGTAGGACCCGACCTGATAGCCCTCCTCCTTCCGCGCCAGCTCGAGGCCGCAGGTGGGACACCGCTCCCGAATCTTGAACCATCCCACAAATAGACCGGCTCCGCCACAGTGAGGACAGCGGAGCCGCAGGGCACGGCCAATGAGACGAAGGCCGCGGCGTATTGTGCGTTGTTCAGGAGCGTGGCTCACGCCCCCAATCTACTATCGCTCTTGATGATCCTTGGCGTCGATCTTGATGCTCGCGCCGGTCTGGTCGGCGATCAGCTTGAGCAGCCGACGGCCGGCCTTGTCGTTCACATTGAAGCTCACGCCGTTGTCGTCGGCACGGAGGTTCACGACCTCGCGTCCGCTCTCATCACGCACGAGGAGAAACGCGCCGTGATCGTCCGCGTTGAGCTTGACCGACCCGCGCTGCCGGTCGCCATGGCGGCCCTCGATGTCGAAATTGACGTCCCCATTTACGGTCTTCGCATGCTCGTCGGCGTTGACCTTTGCTTTGAGCTGATGAATTCCCGAGCGGTCCAGCTGAGCGATATCCCGGGCCCGTAGATAAATCGGCCGGGTCAGGCCAGCCGGCTCGAAGACGGCCTGACCGATCTCCTGGAGGGCGCCGTCCTCCACTTCTGACTGGTCCGCGCATCGGAACGTTTCGCGGTCGAAGGAGTTCCCGCGATGGCTCGCCGTCAGCCGGCAATCCGTCAGCTCGTTGGCAAAGCCGGTTTGGTCCAGAACCACAGCCATCTGGATCGATTTCGGTCCCCAACTATCGCCGTTGTTGATCTCCAGCAACCGAATCGCACCAAGCCGATGGCCGTCGAGCCTGAAGACCAGCGCGGGCAGCGGGTTCTTCAGCTTGACCAGCGATCCGAGAGCCATCGATTTGAGTTGAGTGACGCCGCGGCGGGATAGGGTAACCCCGGTCATTCCGACGCCGAAAACGACTAGGGCACCGAGGGCAATCTTGATCCAAAGTCTGTTCATTGGAGCCTCCGACCGGCACGAGATGGCGTCCGACTTGGCCGTGTTCCAGGGTGGTACGCGATGGAACGCGACAGAGTTTCACCTCGGGAGGTTGGGCAGGGGATGCAGCCTCTCAGGCTCAGGCCTGAGAACCGAGCCCGAACCGCAGATGCCCGGTCAAGTTGGGCACGGACGCGTGGCCGTCAACGACCGGGTCGCCCCCGCCCTTGTTCCCATTCCACAGGCCGATCCGGATAGCATAGTTACCAAGTTGCTCGGTCGCTCGACGTGAGTGGCCCATGTCGCGCGCGTGTGGCGGCTCGTCCGGGGCCGCCGTATTATCCTGCCATATTCAATACCAAGGATGTGCGATGCGGCGCAGTTTTCTCACCGCTTTGCTGATCGCGCTCGGCGCGTCATGCAAGGGCTCCGGGCCACCGAGAACACCGCCTCCCGGACCGGTGCCTCCTGGGGCCTCGGCCCCTTCTGTTGCGTATCGAGTTCCGGCTGACAGCGAAATCCCCGCGGGGGAGCTCGGCGTTTCGATTCGAAGAGGTCGCGCGCTCCTCGAGAACACGCCCGACAGCCTCCCCAAGTTCGTCGGTAGTAGGCTTCGATGCACCAGCTGTCATCTCGACGCCGGAACCCGTCCAAACGCATCGCCGTTCGTCGGGGTCTACAGCCGCTTTCCTCAGTACCGGTCCCGCAATGCCAGAATCAACCTGATTCAGGAGCGGATCAACGACTGCTTCGAGCGCAGCCTCAGCGGCAAGGCGTTGGCGTGGGACAGTCCTGAGATGGCGGATATGATCTCGTACATGGCGTTCCTCTCGAGGGGTGTCGCGCCACCCGGGGATGTTCCCGGACAGGGGTTCGCCAAGATCGACCCGCTCGTTCCGGACAGCGCCGCAGGCCGTCTCGTGTTCGCGGGCAAATGCGCCCGGTGCCACGGCGGTAAGGGTGAGGGGATGCCGAACCCCGATCCGGCCGGCACGCCACGCTACTATCCGCCGCTATGGGGACCGGCCTCCTTCACCATCGGGGCCGGGATGGCGCGCTTCCGAAGCGCCGCGGCGTTCATTCGCCGGACCATGCCTTACGACCAGCCTGGAACGCTGAGCGACCGAGAAGCGTTCGATGTGGCGGGTTATGTCACTCGCCAGTCGCGGCCCGATTTTGCGGGTAAGGAACACGATTGGCCTAAGGGCGACTCGCCGCCGGACGTGGCGTATCCAACCAAAGCAACCGCGCGGAAGTCGGCCGGTTCCCCATGACAGGAAGGGGCACACGACGTGAGGTGACCCCCAACTGGAACGACGCGATGTGGGCCAAATACAGGGTGGGCGCGACGTTCCTCATGTGTCACAACGCCTTCCTGACGTGGTCGGATATATGGGCGGGGGCGGGGATGGGTAAAGCTCGCGACATCGAGAAGGACATCCGCGCCAATCTTCGGTCCGGCGTGGTGACGGCCCCGGCAATGGTCATCACCATCGAGAAGGCGCAGGGCAGCGGGATCGCCTACAACCGCCAGTAGTGGACGCGGCACGGCGCTGATCGTCAGAGGCCGGTCGGTTCGCTGCCCGGCCTCTTCGTCAGCGATCCTCTCCCTTGAGCTTCCCCAGATCGCGGCGTTCCTTCTTCGTCGGCCGGCCGGATCCCTCGCGGAATAGGGGCGCCTGGGCCTTGAGCTGCAGCGCCAGCGCCTCCCGGCGGGTCTTTGAGGCGGCGTCTTCCGAATAGAGTAGCTGAGCCACCGGGGCCGGCCCCCTCCGCTCGGAGAGGCCGACGACGGTGAGCTGGTGCTCATAGGGGCCAAGCCGAACCCGGACTCGGTCGCCCAGGTGCACGAGCTTAGCCCGCTTCACCTTGTCGTCGTTGAGTTCCACCTTGCCGCCCTCGATCGCCTCCACCGCCAGGGCGCGAGTCTTGAAAAACCGGGCGGCCCACAGCCATTTGTCGATTCGGACGGGCGGGTTTGCAGGGGCATTCATGCGCGGGATCAATCCTCAAGCAATGGCGGCCAGGCCGAAACGGTCAGAAGCGCTGACCTGGCACTATGGTGGTGGCGCGGCAGGTCGAATGTAGTCACAGCCTCGAAAAACCACCTGTTTGGACGGTCGCTCTAAAGCATGCTTACAAAGTCGACAGTTGAAACCACGCAGCCGGTGCCGAGCCGACGCTGGATAGGGGGACGCTGGGTATAGCAATAGACTGCCTGCTATAGAGATACAGAGCCACTTCGTTTCTCAGCGCAAGCAGCCGCAGATCATGCGGCGCCTGAACCAACAACTTTCGAACGCCAATGACACAACCTGCAGTCGATCGGCGGTACGCCGGTTGCGTTAGTGCTCCCCGACAACAAGTCGCTGCTCGCCTCGATTGGGACGACCGGCCGACCATGCTCGATAACACTATGGAGGGTTTGTGACTGCGATGCATCGCCGCCGAGGAGTGATAGGGTTCGTGACCGGGTTGGCCCTGGTCTTCCAGCTCGGGTGCGGAACCGACTTAGGACCAGCGGAGTCGACTCCCACTCCGGCTGCCAATCCCTCGCTCCTTGGGGACGTGCTCCACAAGCTGCTGTATATGACGTGCTCCGTACGTCCGCAGCAGCAGAAGACGATCACGCTGACGTCGGACGGCGGCACGTTCGCGGTCGACTACGCCACCCTGGTCGTTCCGGCCGGATCGATCCCGAGCGGCCAGCGCCGCACGTTCTTGATGACGACGCCGGCGGACCCGATCGCTTCGGTGGTGTTCACGCCGGTCGACGGCGCGGGCGAGATGCGGTTCCCCGACAATCCGTCGCCGGTCGTCCGGTTGTCGTATGCCCATTGCACGGGTGGGATCCAGTTGCTCCGGAGGATCGCCTACACGACCGATCGGAACGATCCGCTTCTCGGACTTCCGAAGCTCCTGGAGATGCTGCTCAGCATCGACAATGCGCTCCGCCGCGAAGTCCAAGCGCCGATCGAGCACTTCTCCCGGTACGCCGTCGCCTTCTAGTCGGCTGGTCGCGCCGGTTTCGAACCGGCTGCATCTCGGATTGAAGGCCGGCCCTCATGCGGGGGCCGGCCTTCGATTTTTACTAGAGACGGCTCATTGCCGGCTTGTAGTCCAAGGCACGGTTGAGCCATCGAACGAGCGGTAACATCGCGGCGAAATCTTTCGCAAGCGCGTCGATGAGCTTACGAGAGCCCGTCTCGCCCGGCGCGAGCGTCCGGCCCACGGTGAACGATTGGTACTTGAGCAATTCACCGGCAGGATGGTCCGGAGCAAACCCGCGAGGTACGCGAGTCAGTTTCATCTCGGAATCGAGGGTGCCGAATCGTCGCTTGAATGCGGGCTGATCGAGGATTTTTGACAAGGCCTTCGGGTCGTCAGCGATCACCTCGCGAATCTTATTGAGCGCGGGCCGGGCCGGGCCCCAAATGCCGCCGGCCACGAACGCCTTCGATCCGTCCAGGTGGAAGTAGTAGCCCGCTCCTCCTCCATCAGCCTCCTGTCCGACGCCTCGTCCCGCATCTCGATGGTAGAACCAGCAGCCCGCGTTGGTCTTGTATGGCGACTTGTCCTTCGAGAAGCGGATGTCGCGATTGATCCGGAAGAGCGACCGCTTGGGATCGCCGGTGAGCTCCGGAGCAAACGAAGCGAGCCGCACATCGAGTGCCTCGACCAGCGCTTTCATCGGCTCGCGAATCGCGCCCTCGTAGACGGCGCGGTTCGCTTCGAACCAGGCTTTGTTGTTGTTTCGCGCGAGGCTCCGGAAGAAACGTTGCGCCGCGGGTCCGAATCCGTCGAATTCAATCATGATGATCTCGCAGAGAGAAGACCGAGGCGGACGATTCTAATTCGGGTAGCCCCCCATCACTAGGTCGCGCGGAATCGTCCCGGGCTCGATCGAGGATCGGAATCGAAAGCTGTCAGCTCGGCCGTCCTGGGTGTTAGCTTGCAGCGACTTCGACCGGTGCGCGCATAACGACGAATGGCGGAACTCCCCTCCGTAGCGCCAGTGCCTTCCTCGACCGAAGCCGTAGCGTCCGGCCCGGAATCGTCCCCGCCGGACGGTCCACCTCCGTCCCGGAGCCCCGGACCACCCACGGCACCGCCACCGCCTGAGCTGGAACCCAACCGACAACATTGGCTCGACGCCCGCCTCGGTCTCCCCGAGCAGCGGACGATTCTTCGGTGGCTGCTCGTGGGCCGTGCGGCCCTAGCGGGCACGACGCTCGTGCAGGCGTGGCTGTCGCGTCAGGATCAACCGCCGGCGCTGGTGCCGGTGCAGGGACCGGACTTCGCGTTTCTCGCGTTCATTGCTGTGGTCTTGGCGCTCGCGGTCACCGCCCACGGCACCTACATCGTCCTGATCAAGAAGGAACGGCCGACGCTCGGGTTCCTCCAGATTCAGGCGTCGCTCGATTTGCTCCTGGTGACGGCACTGGTGCATTTCGCGGGTGCCTATCAGAGCGGATGGACCGCGCTCTACGTCTTGGTCCTCGCGCTCTACGCGCTGCTCATGCCGCTCCGCTCAGGGCTGGTGATGGCGCTGTTCGGCTCGGCGCTCTTTCTCGCCGACGCTGCGTGGGCCGGTCGAGAGCTTTCCGCCGGCCTCTGGGCCCAAGTGGGCGTGTTCACCGTGGTCTTCAGTGTGGTGGCTGTGTTAGGCCAGCGCCTCCGCGCGGCGGCCGAGGACCAATCCCAGCTCGAAACGGAGCTCCGGAGAGTCCGGCTCGAAGCCGACGAGATCCTTCGCAATATCCGCTCCGGGGTCATGACGGTCGACGGTGAGGGCCGGCTTGCGTTCATCAATCCCACCGCGGAGTCGATCCTCTCGCTCTCGGCCGAGCAGTGGAGTGGAAAGCCGGTCCTCGAAGAATTGGAGCTGCGCTCGCCGGAGCTCTTCAATGCGCTGGTCTTGGGAATTCGGAAAGGTCGCCGGGTCGCCCGGGCCGAAGGCGTGGTTCGTCGGGTCGATGGCCGGACATTTCCGATCGGCCTCAGCACGACCACGTTCGAGCGACCGTTGCAGAAGCTGCCCTCGGTCACCGCGATATTCACCGACATCTCGGACCTGCAGTACCTGCAGGAGCTGCGAGTCCGGGCGGAGCGCCTCGAGGCGGTCGCGTCGCTCAGCGCGTCGTTGGCCCACGAGATTCGGAATCCGCTCGCGTCGATCCGAAGCTCGGTCGAGCAGCTCGCCCGAAGCAGTTACGACGACCCGGACGACCGGATCCTCGCCGACCTCATCGTCCGCGAGAGCGACCGGCTCAGCCGCCTGCTCGGTGAGTTCCTGGATTTCTCCCGGGTGCGCGTCAACCAGTTCCGCGCGGTCAATCTGTACGCCGTGGTCAAGGACGCCGTCCACATGGTCCGGGAGCATCCGGATTGCACGGCCGGCATCGATGTTCGAGTCGAAGGCGAGCAGACGATGATTCTGGGCGACGAGGATCTGCTTCACCGGATCGCCTGGAATCTCCTCCTCAACGCGGTGCAGGCGCTCCACGGCGCGGGCGGCCATGGCCACATCAGCGCGACCATCGATTTGCCGTCGGCCGCGGAGCTCCCCCGAGGCACCGAGTTCGAGCAGGCGGTCCGCCTCCGGGTGACCGACGACGGCCCCGGAGTCGATCCCGAGCTGCGCGAGGAGCTGTTTCAGCCGTTCGTTTCCGGGCGCACCGGCGGTAGCGGGTTGGGGCTCGCGATCGTTCAGCGTGCCGTTGAGGCTCATCGCGGACTAGTGCTGTTGGACTCTGCCCCGGGGCAGGGCACTACGTTTACCATTCTGCTCCACGCCAAGTGGCCCACGGAGGATGCTGCATGAGTCAACAGCCGTCGATCCTGATCGTCGACGACGAATCCGGCATTCTGGATACGTTGCGAATCCTGCTCCGCAAAGAGGGATTCGAAGTCACGACGGCGCAGGGTGGAAAGGCCGGGCTGGAGCAAATCCGGTCCGGCAGTCACGACATCGTCCTTACGGATGTGCGAATGCCGCAGGTGAGCGGTCTCGACATTCTGCAGGCGGCCAAAGAGCAGGACGCCATGACGCCGGTCATTCTCATGACTGCGCAGGCGTCGCTTCAGACGGCGGTCGCGGCGGTAAACGCCGGTGCGTTCTATTACATCCAGAAGCCGTTCTCCAACGACGAGCTGCTCGCGATCCTCCGCCGCGCGTGCGAGTTCCGGCAGATCCGGGTCGAGAACCGCCAGCTCAAGCAGGACATTCGCCGCCGCGATAAGAACACGGTGTCGCGCCCGATCGGGAAGTCGCGGCGGTTCATGGACACGCTCAAGCTGGCCGAGCTGGTAGCGCCGACGGACTCGACGGTGCTGATCCAGGGCGAGAGCGGTACGGGCAAAGAGGTGATCGCCCGCTATATCCACAATCTCTCCAATCGGACCGAAGGCCCGTTCCTCTCGATCAACTGCGGCGCGCTTCCCGAGAATCTGCTCGAGAGCGAGCTGTTCGGTCACGTGAAGGGGTCGTTCACCGGCGCCGTGCGCGACAAGCAGGGTCTTTTCGCGGCGGCGCGAGGTGGCACCTTCTTCATGGACGAAGTGGGCGAGATGCCGCCGTCGCTCCAGATCAAGCTGCTCCGTGTGCTCCAGGAGCGAGAAGTCATTCCGGTGGGTGCGACGGAGGCGATTCCCGTCGACGTGAGAATCATCGCCGCCACCAATCGCGATCTCGAAGAAGAGCTTCGCCGCGGCCACTTCAGGTCCGATCTATTCTATCGGTTGAACGTCATCGCGCTCGAGCTGCCCCCGCTCCGCGAACGGCGCGACGATCTCATTTTGTTGATCGACGCGTTCCTCCAGGATATGGGCACTGAGCGCACCAACGGCCCCAAGGCTTTGTCGTCTGAGGCGCTCGACGCGGTCATGGTGTACGACTGGCCCGGCAACGTCCGCGAGCTTCAGAACGCGCTCGAGCACGCGGTCGTTCTGAGCAAAGGCGATGTGATCGATCCGGTCGCTCTGCCCGAGCGCATCACTCGCCGCAGGAAAGAGCCGCTCGTGACGGACCGGTCCTCCCCCAATCCGCTGCTCGAGGTCATTGAGCGGGCCTACATCATGTGGGTGTTGCAGTCGGAGGGGGGAAACAAGACCCGGGCGGCTGAAGTGCTCGGCATCGACCCGTCGACTCTCTACCGGAAGCTGAGCCGGTACGAGGAACAGCCCACCAGTGTCTGAGGAGCTCCGGCCCGGCGACGAGGCGGGGGCCGAGACCCTCGAGATCATGTCGGCGGCGCCGCGCTATAACGCGTGGCAGTACGAGGTCATCGCAGCCCATATCGGGCGTCGGGTGCTCGAGGTGGGATCGGGGATCGGGAACATGTCGGAGCAGATCCTCACGGAGCCGCGCGACCGGGTGATCCTGACCGACATCGATCCGTGGTATCGCGGGCTCCTCGCTCAGAAGTTCATCGACCGGCCGGAAGTTCAAGTCGCGGAGCTGTGCCTGCCTGATCCCATCGCGCCGGAAGTGTTCCGCGGCGCGCAGCTCGACACGGTGGTGGCGCTCAATGTGGTCGAGCATATCCAGGACGATGTCGGCGCGCTCACGACCATTCGCCAATTGCTCGTACGTGGCGGGCATGCCGTCATCCTGGTGCCCGCGATGGACCAGCTCTACGGCTCGCTCGACCAGGAGCTCGGCCATTTTCGCCGCTACACCCGGCGCCGGCTGGCAACCGCGTTCGAGAAGGCCGGCCTCCACCTCGTCACCATGAAGTGGTTCAATCGGGTCGGGACCCTCGGCTGGTGGATCAACGCCCGCGTTAGGTTGCGGCGGCGGATTCCCCTGCAGCAGCTCAAGGCCTTCGACACGCTCGTCCCGCTGCTTCGGCTCGAGCGGTTCCTGCCGTTTCCGTTCGGCCAATCACTCATCGCGGTAGGAACCCCGGCATGATCGAGCTGCCGAAGCTGAGCGTCATCATTCCGGTCTACAACGAAAGAAACACTCTCCGCACCATCGTCGACCGTCTCCATAACGTTCCGCTCCCGATGGAGATCATTGCCGTCAACGACCGCTCGAGCGACGGGAGCGACGCGATTCTGGACGAGCTCAAGGGCCTCTCGCTGATCGATGTCGTGATCCATCAGCCGGTGAATCGCGGCAAAGGCGCCGCGATTCGGGCCGGCATCGAGCATGCGACCGGCGACCTGGTGGTGATCCAGGACGCCGACCTCGAATACGATCCGCGGGAGTTCGACCGGTTGATCGGGCCGATCGTAGATGGCCGGGCCGATGCCGTGTTCGGTTCGCGGTTTCTCGGCAGCGAGAGGAGGGTTCTCTATTTCTGGCATACTATCGGGAACCGCCTGCTCACGCTCACGTCCAACATGTTCACCAATCTGAACCTGACGGACATGGAGACCTGCTACAAGATGGTCCGTGCTCCCATCATGAAATCGCTGGTGCTCACGTCCGATCGATTCGGCTTCGAGCCCGAGCTCACCGCCCGGCTGGCTCAGGCCAAGGCGCGGATCTGGGAGATTCCGATCAGCTACTCGGGCCGGACCTACGAGGAGGGAAAGAAGATCGGCTGGCAGGACGGGGTCGCCGCGTTCTTCCACATCTTGAGATTCAATCTGTTCCCGCCCGCGAAGAAGGTCGTTAGGCGAGAAGACGGTTAGCCGGTCCCCAAAAGCTAGAACGGAAAGACGACATTGCCGGATGGCACGATGACGCGCGGTCGGATTGCTGGCCTGGCGGTGCTCGCCGTCTTCGCGGTGCTCGGCCTCGTCCCGATCGCAAACTGGATTCCCGACGAGCTCGCCGCGCCCTGGTATGCCGGCGCCCTGGCGCAGTGGCTGAGCGGCAGCGCGATCGCCGTCGGCGTCGGGGTGATTGTCGCGCTGGTGGCCCGCCGAGCGCCCGGGCTGTGGCGCAGCGGCGCTGGGCGTGACGCCTTCACCGCGATCGACCCCGCCAACCTGCAGGCGCTCGGGTTCGTCGCCGTGGCCGCGTTCGGAATCTATCTGGCCGTCGCCGTGCTGGTGTTCAGCGCCAAGCCGCTTCACGTCGACGAGATGGTGCAGCTGATGCAGGCCCGGATGTACGCGGCCGGCCGGCTGTGGCAGCCGACCGATCCCGATCCCACGTTCCAGAGCATTCTCCATCAGGTCGACTTTCAGGGTCGAACGTTCGGGCACTTCCCGCCCGGCGGCCCCCTTGTCCTCGCGTTAGGCGATCTCTGGGGCGTTCCCTGGATCATGGTCCCGCTGACCGGCGCGATCGCGGTGGTTGCGTGGGGACTCATCCTCCGGCGAATCGAACCGGCGCCGTCGGTGCGGGGTGCAGCGCTGGTCCTCTTCGCCGGGGCACCGTTCACTGCGTTCCTCGCGGGCAGTGAGATGAACCACATGCCGGCCTTGATGTGGCTCCTTCTCGCGCTGGCGGCGGCGCTCTACCAGAGCCCGGACCGCTTACGCCCCGGCCTCGCTTTCGCGGCCGGCTTGGCTCTGGGCATGGCCGCCGCGACTCGGCCGCCCGACGCCCTGGCCTTCGGGCTTGCCATCGCGGTCTGGGGCCTGATTCGATTCCGCCGCTCGCCCGGCCTGTCGCAGGCGCTCGGAGCCGCGCTGCTCGGCGCGGCCATTCCGGTCGCGGGCATCTTGCTCGTCAACCAGGCAACGACCGGCGCCCCGCTCAGGTTCGGCTATGAGCTGCTCTGGGGGAAAAACGTCGGCCTCGGTTTCCATGCGGCCCCGTGGGGACCCCCGCACACTCCGCTCCGGGGGCTCGAGCTGGTCAATCTGTATCTACTCCGGCTCGAGGCGTACCTGTTCGAGACGCCGTTTCCCGCTCTCCTGCCGGCGCTCGCTGCCCTCGGGCTGAGCCGCCGGATGGATTCGGGCGACCGCCTCCTTCTCGGAGCTTCGGCCGCTCTGCTCGGCCTGTACTTCATGTATTGGCACGACGGGTTCTACCTCGGGCCCCGCTTTGCCTATGGCTTGATTCCCGCCGCGGTGCTCTGGAGCGCGCGGTTCCCCGGTTTGGTGCGGGAGCGATGGGGGGACGGCCTCGTTCATCGGGCGACCGTGACCGCATTGGTGGTCGGCGCACTGCTCGCAGCGGTTCGCGGCATTCCTGATCGAGTCGCTCAGTATGCCTCGTCCTTCCCGGCCTTTCGGTGGGATCCCGACCGCGCGCCCGACTTCGCAGGGGTCAGGAACGCGGTGGTCTTCGTGCAGGAGACGTGGGGGTCGGCGGTGCTGGCCCGGCTCTGGTCGTTAGGCGTGCCCAAGGCGAAGGTCGAGCGGCTCTATCGGGCGGTCGACACCTG